>JAXDKX010000028.1:0-6672 GCA_034666905.1 Chloroflexota bacterium
CATTGTCCGGATCGTTACCGGTATCGAGCGCCTCGAGGCCATGCTCGATCGCCCAGCGGATGGTCGCCCGCTTCAGGGCGCCGGCTACCCCGCGGCCGCGCCAGTCCCGTGCGACGGCCGTCATGTCGTGCCAGGCCACGGTCGGCTTGCCGGGAACCAGCATGAGGCTGGCATATCCGACGACGCGCCCGGTCGCTGCCTCCAGGGCGACCATGAAGGCGTCTGCGGGGATCCCGGGCCGGTCGACGTCGCGTGCCCGGAACTCGTCGAGCCCGCCGGCTGCGATCGGCTCGTCGCCGCCCGGGATGTCAGGAAAGGCCTCGATCGCCACCTCGTGGGCACCGGCGAGGAGATCGCGCCGCTCCGCGAGCGTGGTCAGCAGGACCCCGGACGGCATCTCGATCGGCGGTGGGGCGACGCCCGCCAGGTCGAGCCTGACCATCTTGTTCCGCTCGAGCTCCGTGAATCCTCGATCGAGCAGGAACTGGACGCTCTCGGGCCGGGCGGCAGTGACCGGGACGTGCAGGGTGCTCTTGCCTCTCTCGCGCGCACGCTCGGACACGGCGAGGAGCAGCCCGCTCCCGATGCCCTGTCGCCGGGCGTCGGGCAGGACGTCGACCGTCGCCCAGAGCGCGTCGAACTCCGGTGGATGGACGTAGATCCGGCCCACGGTCCCGACGCCGACTGGACGCCCGTCGAGCTCGGCCAGGAACCGGACCCCACCCGGATAGGTGGCATCGGCCCAGCGCATCTCGTCGATCGAGGTTGGATCGTCCGGGCTGACGGCATTGACGATGCGCGCGATCGTGGCGAGGTCGGCGTCGTCATGGCCCGCCTCGTGGATCATTGCGCTCATCCGACGGCCTCGCGGAGCGGCGTCGCGATCTCGCGCCCGACCGAATCGACGCCCGCTGGTCCCAGCTGCGGAGGCATCGACAGGACGATGTGATTGGCACCGGCCGCGGCCGAATCCAGGGCCAGCTGGAGACCGTCGCGTCGCGCGGCGGCCGTCGTCCCGGTCGAGACCTGGATCGCGAACTGGAAGCTGCTCGGATCCCGGCCGATCTCCTCCATGCGCGCCAGCAGCTTGCCGCGCAGCTCGATGAAGTAGGCGAGACGGTCCGTCCGTCCGCCCGGCAGCAGGAATGGGGTGATCCAGCCCTCGCCGTATCGGGCCGCCAGGTCGATCCCGCGCCGCCGCTGGCCACCGAGCCAGATCGGCGGTCCGCCGGGCGTCAGCGTGCCGGGTTCGTTTGTCGCATCGACCAGGGGGACGAAGGGATCGGCACGCGTCACGCCCGGCGGACGTCGAGCCTCGTCGGAGAACAGCGCCCGGATCACGCCGAAAGCGGACTCGAACCGGTCGAATCGCTCGGCGATCGGCGGGAACGGGATTCCGAACGGGATGTGCTCCGGATCGTGCCAGCCGGCACCGAGACCGACGATCAGCCGCCCGCCGGTGACGTGCTCGAGCACCGTCAGCTGCTTGGCAAGCACGGCTGGATGACGGAACGTGGCCGACAGGACGGCGATCCCGAGCCACTTGCCCGGCACGTGGTGGGCGAGCGCGGCCAGGGTGGTGAGCGCCTCGAGGCTGGCCCCGCCTCGGGCATCCGAGGCATTCGTCAGGTGGTCATTAACCCAGGCCGATTCGAAGACGTCGTGCTCACCGATCCGCGCCCAGGCGGCCTCGAGCGTCGGCCAGTCGATCTCCTGCGGCGAGGTCTTGATCCCGATCCTGATCCGATGGTCCAGCGTCACCTGGTACGGAGATTGGCGGTCATCCGCGATCCCGTCGTGACGGCGCCCGCCGAGGCCGAGCCAACGAGTGCCGCGTACTTGCCCATGACGCCGCCGCGATAGCGCGCGGCAGGTGGAGTCCAGGCCGCGAACCGGCGGGCGATCTCGTCGTCGGCCACGTTCAGGTCCAGCGCCTTTCGATCGACGTCGATGACGATCTCGTCGCCTTCAGCTACGACAGCGATCGGCCCGCCGAGCGCTGCCTCGGGGGCGACGTGGCCGATCATCAGGCCGTGGGTGCCGCCGGAGAACCGGCCATCGGTCAGGAGCGCGACGGTATCGCCCAGGCCCTCGCCGACGAGCGCTGCCGTGACCTGCAGCATCTCCTGCATCCCAGGCCCCCCGACCGGACCCTCGTAGCGAATCACGACCACGTCGCCGGGCTTGATCCGCTGGGCGCGGACCGCCTCATAGCAGGCGGTCTCGGAATCGAAGACCCGGGCAGGGCCGCGGTGAAGCCGCCGCTCGTGCCCGGCGAGCTTGACCACGCAGCCCTCCGGGGCGAGCGTGCCATGCAGGATGGCCAGCCCGCCCGTGGGCTTGAGCGGCGTCTCCAGCGGGACGACCACCTTCTGGCCTGGCGTCTCGACCACGTCGGCCGCGATCTGGCCGATCGTGCGGCCGTCGACCGTCGGGGCGTCGGCGTGCAACAGGCCGGGGCGCTTCAGGAGCTCGCGCATGACCAGGGCGACGCCTCCGGCTTCGTACATGTCGGTCGCCAGGTAGCGGCCGCCGGGGTGCATGTCGCCGATGACCGGCGTGCGATCGGCGATGGCCCCGAAGTCGTCGATGTCGAGGTCGATCCCGTATTCGTGGGCGATCGCCAGCAGGTGCAGCACGCCGTTGGTCGAGCCGCCCGTGGCGGCGACGCTGGCAATCGCGTTCTCGATCGCCGCGCGGGTCACGATCGACGATGGCCGAACATCGCGGCGGACCAGGTCCATGACCAGCTCGCCGGTTCGATGGGCAGCGGCCTCCTTCGCCGGGTGCTCGGCCGGGATCCCGTTCAGGCCGGCCGGCGAGAGGCCCATGAACTCCATCACCGTGCTCATCGTGTTGGCCGTGTACTGGCCGCCACAGGCGCCGGCGCCTGGACAGGCCACGTTCTCGATGTCGTGGAGCTCGTCGAGCGAGATCTTGCCCGCCCGGTAGGCCCCGATCGCCTCGTACACCGTCACGACGGTGGCGTCGCGCTTGCCCTTGTAGACGCCCGGATTGATGGTCCCGCTGTACAGGATGACCCCGGGGACGTCGAGCCGGCCGAGCGCCATCGCCGCCGCCGGGACGGTCTTGTCGCAACCGACGATGCACACCACGCCATCGAACAGCTGGCCGCGGACGACCAGCTCGATCGAGTCGGCGATCACCTCGCGGCTGACCAGCGAGGTCTTCATGCCCTCGGTGCCCATGGTCACGCCGTCACTGATGGCGATCGTGTTGAACTCCATGGGCGTGCCGCCCGCGGCCCGGACGCCGGCCTTGACGAACTCGGCGAGATGGCGCTGGTTGAGATTGCAGGGCATGGTCTCGATCCAGCCGGACGCGACGGCGACGAGGGGCTTGGCCAGGTCCTCGTCAGTGAACCCGACCGCCTTCAGCATCGACCGGGCGCCGGCCCGATCGGGTCCATCGGTCAGTGCCGCCGAGTGACGCTTGGCGGGGTCAGAGGTCGTTGCCGCGTCGGACATCGAGAAGGGTCTCCTGGCGGGGGTCCGGGCTTGTTCGGATGTTTGGCGATTCAGACTACAGCGCCGTGGACCCGGACCGGCGAACGGTACGCGGCAGCAGGGCGACGGCGCTTACTCGATGCAGGCGCCCGTGTCGACCGCCGCGGTCCGCCCAAGGAACGGATAGACCCGGGCGGCGATCTCGCTCGGGGTCAGGGCGTAGCCAACGTCCGGGTTGGTTCGGGCTTCGGCGAACACGACGCCCCCGACGGTACCGTCCGGCAGGACGAGGGGACCGCCACTGTCGCCTCGCTCCACCGCCGCGCGGAGCTCCAGGATCTCCCTGGTCACCTGCTCGGTTCCATAGATGTCGTGGCCGGTCGCCGGGTACCGGCCGGCGACGGCCGCCGACAGGACCGTCAGGGGCCCACCGTTCGGATAGCCGAGGGTCGCGCCGACCGTTCCGCGCTCCGGATCTGTCGCCGCGAACCTGAGCGGGTGGATGCCGAGGCCGTGCACGTACACCAGCGCGACATCGAGCTTCGGATCGACCAGGATCGGGACGGCGTCCAGGAGTCGACCGTCGCGCGCGGCGACCCGGATGCCCTTGCTCCCCGCACCTGCAACCACGTGGGCGTTGGTGAGCACGTCGTCGGGCGCGATCGCGAAGCCCGTCCCGACCGACGACAAGCCGCAGGTTGCCGCGGAGACCTTGAGGATGCTCTGCTCGGCGGGAGCCGCGATGGCCTGGGCGGCGCCGGTGGCCGGTCGCTCGACCGGTGGCGCGGGCAGCGGCTCGAAGCCGATGAAGACATCGGGCAGCCCGGATGCATCGAGCAGCGTCCGCAGCTCAACGGCGAGCTCGGTTGGCGGCGGCAGGACGCTCGAGATGGTCCGAACCACTGTCGAGTTCCCGGCCGACTGCGCCAGGGTCGGAAAGGGCCCCTCGGCGAGCAGGCCCCCGGTCAGCCAGACGATGAGCAATGCCTGCGCCGCCCCGAGGAGCGCGCCGGCTCCGCGGTCGGCATTGGTCAGCAGGCCGTTCCCGACGCCGTGGATGAGCCAGCGGCCGATCGCCGCGCCGACGGACTCGCCGATCGCTACCGTGCCGACCAAGCCACCCAGGACGACGAACGGTCGGATGGCCGGGTCGACGCTCGAGAGCGGGTCGGCCAGCGCCGGGAGTGCCAGGATCGCCAGCGCACCGCCGCCGATCGCGCCAAGCAGGCCGACGACCTGCGGGACGGCGCCGGACCGAGCGCCCAGGATCAACCCGACGATGGCCAGGATGACGGCCAGCAGGTCGAGGAGGTTCACCGCCCGATCCTCCCACAGCGCGCCGTCAGGCGCGCCCTGCGACCGACGTTCAGCCGACGACCACCTGGATCGGGGCCGCCCCGCCCGTTGCATCGCTGATCGTGTACGTCCCGGGATCCAGCTCGCCGAGGTCGACCTGCGTCTTCATCATCCTGGCGATCATGATGCAGACCTGGTTGCCGGGGCCCCGGCCCTCGCGCAGGGTGATCGCGAAGGAACCGCTGCCTCGCTCGACGACGATGGAGTCGAGCACCGAGCATGGCTCGATCCCACTGGTGTAGGCGATCGTGATGACGACGCGATGCCCCTCGACCCTGGCCGTGAAGGCGTCGGCCGAGATCGGGTGGACGTCGAGCTGGCCCGGCTTCGGGACCACGAGCTGATCGCCGCCGGGCCCGAGACCGCCGCCGGGGGCGCCGCTCCCGTCACCCGGCTCATTCGACGGATTGGTGGTCGTGACCGGAGGCGCGGCGCTTGGCCCGGAGGTGGCGCCCACCGATGCGCCGGCGCTGCATGCTGCCAGGGCGAAGGCCACCAGGATCGCCAGGCCGGCGCTGAGGTGGATGGGACCAATGCGGCCCGGGGGAGTCGTCATGGCCGGCAGACGCCGAGGGCGTTGTCGTGGTTCCCCGGACGGCGGGCGTCGATTGGCTGTCGATTGGCTCAGGGAGCCGGCGCCAGCGCGTCGACCCGAGGCGGATGCGCCGCCTCCCACGTCGTGATCTCGGGGTCCTTGAGGAGCAGGTAGCCGAGCTCGTCCGTGCCGGCGAGGATCATCGCCTTGGCGAACGGGTCGATCTCGAAATCAATCGTGGAGCCGTCGGGGAGGAGGATCCCCTGCTCGGCGAGGTCCACCGTCAGCTCGGCCTCGGGATCCTGCTCCACGAGATCGAACAGGCGAGCGTGGGTGGCCGGGTCGACCACGATCGGGAGCACACCGTTCTTGAGGCTGTTGCTGCGGAAGATGTCGGCATATGACGTCGACAGGATCGCTCGAACCCCCCACGCGGCCAGTGCCCAGGGCGCGTGCTCACGGGACGAGCCGGAGCCAAAGTTGTCGCCCGCGAGCAGGATCCGGCGGCCGGCCATGCCCGGTCGGTCGATGATGAAGGGCGGGTCCTTGAGCGATCCATCCTCGTTGAATCGCCAGTCGCGGAACAGCGCCTCCGCGAGTCCCTCCTTGTCGGTCACCTTGAGATAGCGGGCGGGAACGACCTGGTCCGTGTCCACGTTCTCGGCGCGCAGCGGGACCACCCGGCTGGTGAAGACGCTGAACGGATCAGCCATCCCTCAGCGCCCGCCCACCGCGGCCAGGGCCTCGATCCCGGGCAGGCGCCTGGGATCCGCCACCACCCCGGCGATCGCGCTCGCCGCGGCCGTCAGTGGCGATGCCAGGAAGGTTCGTCCGCCCTTGCCCTGGCGCCCCTCGAAGTTGCGATTGCTCGTGCTGACGGCGTATTGGCCCGGTCGCAGCTGATCGCCGTTCATGGCAATGCACATCGAGCAGCCGGCCTCGCGCCAATCGGCGCCGGCCGCCTTGAAGATCTTGTCGAGGCCCTCATGTTCGGCCTCGCGCTTCACCTCGTCCGAGCCGGGCACCACCATGAGGCGGACGCCGTCGGCGATATGGCGATCCTTGAGCACCCCTGCTGCGAGCCGCAGGTCGCTGATCCGGCCGTTCGTGCAGCTGCCGACGAAGACGACATCGATCTTCTGGCCGAGGATCGCCTGGCCCGGCTGCAGGTCCATGTACTCCAGCGCCCGCTCCAGGGCGCGCCGCTGACCTGGATCGGCCTGCTCGTCCGGGCTCGGGACGCGGCTGCTGATCGGGATCCCCATTCCCGGATTGGTCCCGTAGGTGACCATCGGTTCGAGCTTGTCGGCGTCG
>JAXDKX010000029.1:0-5233 GCA_034666905.1 Chloroflexota bacterium
GGAGCGCGACATCCAGTGGCCAGAGCAGCAACCCCAGCACGAGCAGCCACGGCCACAGCTCGGTGAACTGGTCGGTCGCGGTCAGGTCGTGCCGCCAGGGATCGAGCGCGGTCAGGACGGCATGGCCGCCCGTCGCGTTGCGCAACGAGGCGAGGTACGGCTCGTTGGCGCCGAGCACCCGGTATTCGGCGGGCATCTGCGCCACGAGTCCAACGGTCCGTCCGAGTGGCGAGGTGCCGGGCTTCGCCTGCGTGATCCGCACTGCATAAGCGCCGGGATCGATCTCCCCAAGTGGCGCGTCGTAGACCCCGGGCGCGGTCTGTACCAGGTTGACGGTCCGGGGCTGGAGGTCAGGGCCAACGACGACGGCACTGGTCGAGTAGAAGTCGCGCGGCGAGCCGTCGCTGGCGACACTCTGGACGTGCAGTCCAGTCGAGCCACCCGTGGCCTGGAAGGTTGCCTCGATGCCCCCGGTCTCCTCGCCCGGGAAGGTCCAGCTGACCAGCTGGCTGAAGAAGCGGTTGAAGCCGGGCCACCCGACCCAATTCCTGGCCCATCGCCCGGTCGAGTCGGACGTCCAGGCCACCGACCGCCCGAGCCCGTACTGCCACTGGGCGAGGAGCGGATCGTCGCGCGCGGTGACCAGCACCCCCTGGGCGGCGGACTTGATCGTTGTCCCGTTGTAGCCCAGCAGACGGGGCAGCCCCTGGTCCAGACCGCGCAGGATGGGCGACGACGAGGTCTGGATCGGGAAGAAGCTCTCCTCGACGATCTGCTGGCCGGAAACCTGCTGCGTCTCCTTGAGGAAGATGTCGGGGATGCTTGCCGGGTTTGCCGCCGCGTAGTAGCGACCGCCGCCCTGGTTCGCCAGCTGCTCGAGGAACGGGTTGGCGCCACCACCTGCGCCCACCGTGGACAGCGTGATCCCATCCGCCTTCATCCGGGCCAGGATCTGGTCGTACTGGCCGGAGGTCGACCAGCCGTCGGTCAGGAGGATGATGTGACGGCGCGTTGCCGTGGCGCCCTCGAGCGACTGGACCGCCTGGTCGAGCCCCGCGTAGATGTTGGTCTGGCCATTGGGCTCGATCCCGGCGATCTGTCCCTGGAGGTCCGTGACGTCGCCGAGTGGCTGCGTTCGAACGACCCAGTGGGCCGCCTCGTTGAAGCCCACGACGCCGATCTCATCGCGGGCCGTCAGCGCGGCGGCGGCTCGCAGGATGGCTTCCTTCCCGATGTCGACCTTCCGAACGCCGCCGATCCCGCTGCCGCTGCCGCGATTGAACGTGTTGCAGTGGCAGGCGGCCATCGACCCCGACTGGTCGATCACCACGACCAGCGCGATGTCCGGCTGCTTCTGGCGGTCGCGCACGCCCATGTCGACGGGCAGGGTCTCCTCGATCGGGGTCTTCTGGTAGCCGCCGGCGCCGTAGCTCTCCGACCCGCCGATCATCACAAGGCCCTTCCCAAGGTCCCGCACGTAGACCTGCAGGGCCGCGAGCTGGCGATCGCTCAGTCGCAGCCGCGGAACGTCGACGACCACGATGCTGTCGTAGCTCGCGAGACTGGCGAAATCCGTAGGCAGCGCCTCGGGGACGATGGTATCGACCGCTTGCCGCTCGCTCCTGAGAGCCGCCACGAGCTCGGCGGCGACCTTCTCGTCGCCGGCCAGGACCAGGGTTCGCGGCTCGCCCTTGACGATCGTGTTGGAGTCCGCTCGATCGTTCTGGCTGAACGTGTCGCGGGCCGCCTCCACGACTGCGCGGAACGTGTGGAAGCCTGCGTCCGTTGGCTTGAGTTCGAAGGTGACGCGGGTGACGCCCGCCAGAAGGTCGACGGGCAGCGTATTGACCAAAGCGCCGTCGGCATACAGGCGGACGGTCGCGGGTTGCGCGACCGTGGAGCGGATCTCGGCCACGGCCTCCACGGATTCGCCGAGCCGCGCCGTGGACGGGGCCGTCAGTCGCTCGACGAGGACTTCGTCGATCGATCCGGGACCAATCCGCCGCGTCTCGATCCGGACGCCCTGCGAAGCGGCGAGCGCAGCCTCCGACTGTCCGCCTCCGGTCGTGTCATTGCCGTCCGAGAGCAGCACGATCCGCTTCTGGGCGTCGTCCGGGAAGAGCGCGGTGGCCAGGCGAAGCGCTGCACCGATGTCGGTCGCCGACGTCAATGGGACGGATGCGATCCGATCGACCTCGGTCAAATCGGACGGAAGACGCTCGACGAGCGCCTCCTTCCCGAAGGCCACGATTCCCGCGACGTCCCCGGCGGGCTTGTTCGCGAGCGTCTCGCGGAGGAAGGCCAGGGCATCCTGGCGGCCCGCGTTGCCGATGGAATCCGACAGGTCGACCACGAAGACGGTCGCCAGTCGATCGACAGGCAGGACGAGCTGGAACCCGGCGACGGCGAGCACGAGCGCGGCCAGCACCGCAGTTCGGACGAGCAGCGCGGCTCGTCGCCGGCGGGCCCCGAGATGACGGCGGGACGCAACATGCAGGCCGAAGGTCAGGAACAGCGTCGGAACCAGCAGCAGCAGGGCGAGCGGCGTGTCGAGGGCGACTCCCATCAGGCAGGTCCATCGGCCGGACCGCGCGCGAGCCGTACGGCCAATCCGCGTCGGAGTCGGACCACCGCGTCCCGCTGGTAGATCGCCCATTCGATGCAGAGCCCCAGCAGGACCACGAGGACGATGGGAATCCACAGCTCGTCGCGGGCAGTTGGTCGGGAGGTTGCACCCCCGCCGGTCGTCGGCGGGGCGGAAGCCGACGGAACGCGCCCAAGCGCTTCGATCGTGGCCGCCGAGCCGGGGGCGATGGTCGATTCGTTGACATCGAAGAGGTCGACCGCGAAGCGAACCGGCGCGCTCGGATCGACGGGCGCCCGGGACCGAGCGGCCGAGCCTGCCGCGCCCGACGACACGGGAGACGGCGCCACGCTCGATGGGCCGGCCGATGCGCCGGGCGCCAGGTGCGGCGTGACGAGGTAGATGCCGGGGAGCTCAGTCGCGGCGAAGGTGACAGGACCCGGTTCGGCGTTCGTCGGAACAAGCTCGACAACCGACCCGTCGGGACGGGCGACCGATAACCCGGTTGCACCGGCGGGCATGGTCAGGCTGACCGGCGCGCCTGGCTGCAGGGCCTCCGCCGGGGCCGCCGAGCCGCCCATCAGCTCACCGGTCAGGTTGGCCAGCAGGATCGGGAAGGCGACCTGGAGCGGAAGGTCCGACCGACGTGGCTCGAAGGCCAGGACCGCAGCAGGCAGGCCCGCCCTGGTGCCCGCGTAGAGGAGCGGCGCACTGCCCGGACCCGGGATCACGGTCCGGGCCCAGTCGGGCAGCGCCAGCCGGCTGGCCGCGGCAATGTGCGTGGTCGAGAGATCCACGTAGCGGAGGACCGGATCGTCCGCGTTCAGCGATCCGATCCCGGGATCCTTGATCGTCCCGGTCACGGTCCCCAGCGGACTGGAGCTCGTCGGCGCGATCGCCAGGATCGGTGCCTTCGGAAGGGTCGCTGGCAGCGAGCCTTCGAAGATGACCAGATCCCACGGCCGTCCGTCCTGGCGCTCCGTCCTGGGGCCGTATTCATCGGGCGTGACGCCGAAGAGCTCGACGTTGGGCAGGTAGCTGAGCGCGGTCTCGAGGTAGGGATCGCCGGGCCCGACGAGCAGGACCAGGCGTCGCTGATCGGGCGGGACGACGGCCCACGCCCGATCGTCGACGGCGAGATCGTCAGGCGCACCGGTCACGGTCTGGTCGGAACCGGTCAGGCGGACCTCGAGGGTCCCGACGTCGGCCGGGACGTCGTCGATGACGACATCGGCGCGGGATTGGGCGTCGAGCTGGACGTCCCGAACTTCCAGCAGGCGATCGGGCGCCCAGAGCTCGAGCCGGCGGTGTGCGGCCTCCAGGTCGAGGTTGGCGACGCTGATGAAGACAGACCGTGTCACGGCCGACGGAGCCGTCCTGACCGCGAGCGCCACGATCGCCTGATTGCGGTGCGACCGACCCACGGCCAGGACCTTGATCGGAGCCGGGATCGTGCCGCTCGGCGGAGTGGCCAGGGCGCCGTCCGTCCCGACCAGGATCTGGGCGTCGCCCGACCTGGCTGCCAGCTTGCCGGCCAGCTCCAGGGCATCGCCGAGGTCGCCACTCGAGCTGCTCGGCTGGATCTTCTCGAGCGCCTGGTGAACGCGTCCCAGGTCGGTCGTCTCGTTGATCACGATCCTGGCCGTCCGATCCGCGGCGATGACACTGACCTTGCCGCCGGTCGGAAGGTCGCGCAGGGCGATGAGTGCCGCCGCCTTGGCCGCCTCGAGCCGATTCGGCGCGACATCAGTGGCGGCCATGCTGGCCGAGGTGTCCAGCACGAGCACGACGTCCCGCGCAAGACCGGCGGGGCGCTCCAGGAAGGGGCGAGCGGCGAGCAGCGCGAGGATGGCCACCAGCAGCAGCTGGAGCAGCAGCAACAGGCTTCGCCGCAGCTTCTGCCACGGCGCATTGGCCTCGACATCAGCGAGGAGTCGCGTCCACAGCATCGTGGACGGCACGACGGCCTCATCGCGACGGAGCTTCAGCAGGTACATCGCCAGGACGGCCGGGATGAAGAGCAGGCCCAGCAGCGCCAGGGGACTGGTGAGCGGCATCGGCGGCTACCCGAGCACTCGGCGGCGGCGGAGCTCGTTGAACATCAGGTCGGCGAGGTTGGCGTCCGACGGCAGGTCCACGTAGCTCGCCCGGCGTTTCGCGGCCAGATCGGCGAAGGCCGCCTTCCAGGCAGCGAGCCGAGCCTTGTAGGCATCCAGCGTCGGGAGATCGACCGTGACGTCCACGCCTTCACCGGTTTCGACGTCGACGAGCCTGAGATCGCCCTCCAGCCGCGGATCGAGCTCGTCCGGGGAGAGAACATGGAGGACGATCAACTCCGAACCGGTCGCCGCGAGCTCGCGGATGACCTTGTCAGCGGTCGGATCGAGAAGGTCGGAAAGCAGGATGACCACGCCCTTCCCATGCAGCTGGGCGGCCGCATGGCGGGCGGCGGCGACCAGGTCGGTCGGCCCGTCGGCGGCTTCGATGGCCGACAGGTCGGCCAGCAAGCGGAAGATCCGGCCGGATCCGCGCATCGATGCGCGGCGCCGGGACACCCGACCGGCCAGCGCGCTTACCGTCACTCGGTCCTCGCTCGCCAGCCCGATGTAGCCGAGCGCCGCCGCCGCCCGCTTGGCGAAGACGAGCTTC
>JAXDKX010000030.1:0-3313 GCA_034666905.1 Chloroflexota bacterium
CGAACCTGAGGCTCGAGGTGACCAGGTTGTAGGCGTACGTGTTGTCCGCGCTGAACGGTTTACCCAGCTCAGTGAACGTGTGGTTGTTCGCGGCGATGTTGTGGTCGATCAGGTTGCGCGAGCCGCCGTAGATCTCCACGGCGGCCCCATCGCGACCGTACAGCGGCGAGCAGGCATCGCTGCCGGCGATGTAGTTGTAGCTCACCTCATTGTCGTCGCCCATCACGCTGACCCCGACGGCCCCCGCGCCAATTGAGAGCTGCGGATCTCGCATGTTGTTGTTCTGAAGGGTGTTGTTCAGGATCTTGTTGTGATGCGCGCCGCTTTCGACCAGGATCCCGATGTATTGCTCGTCGGCGCGCGAGTAGCGCACGGTGTCGTACGAAGCGCTGGACATGAAGCGGAAGCCGACCCGCCAGCCAATCGGCTGGTTGTCGCACGTACTGTCCCGGTCGGGCACGTCGGAGCGGGTCCAGATGTTCTCGATCAGCAGGTGCGAGCCGGTGATCTTCACGTTCTCGTGCCCGTTCTGGATCAAGGGTCGCTCGCCCGTGCCGTAGGCGCCGATCCGGATCGGCGCTGACGTCGTCCCGGTCCAGCGGACATTCAGCGGCCCGGTCCACGTGCAACCGCGCTTCAGCAGCAGGCTGTCACCGGGGGCCAGGAACGCGCTGTTCGCCCTCGACAGGCTCCGCCATGCGAGGGTGGTGGTCTTGCCCGACGCCGCGTCGTTGCCGGAACTGCAGTCCACGTGGTACGTGGTCGGCGTTCCCCCGGCCGCCGGCCCCGACAGCGCCACGGCGAGAACCGAGGCGGCGAATGCCGCCCCGACTCGGCCGTGGAGCGGCGTCTCGGGCGCGAGGGACAAGAGGATCTCCCGGAACGTGGAGCGTGGGTAGCTCGAGCGGCCATGACGGAACCGGAGCCAGGTCATAGGCTACCCGAGGATCGGTCAGGATGCCGTTGGAGGTGCGAGACCATGGACATCGGCCGCGAGACGACCATCACGTGGCACGGCCACGCATGCATCGAGATTCGAACGCCGGGCGACAAGGTCGTCCTCATCGATCCGTGGTTCGGCAACCCGCGCAGCACCCGGTCGGCCGACAGCATCGAGCGGTGCGACCTGCTGCTGGTAACGCATGGTCACGGCGACCACCTGGGCGATGCCGTTGCATTAGCCAGTCGCCTCCGCCCGGCCTGGCCCAGCATTCACGAGATGAGCCTGTGGCTGGCTCGGCGATTGCCCGGCGGCGCGGACTCGACCACCGGCATGAACAAGGGCGGCACCGTGGAGATCGGTGGAATCCGGGTCACGATGGTTCGCGCCGATCACTCGGCCGGCGACTGGAACCCTGGCGGCGAGACGACCCTGTACCTCGGCGAGCCGGCCGGGTTCGTGCTCGAGCTCGAGAACGGGTTCCGCATCTACCACGCCGGCGATACCGACGTCTTCGGCGACATGCGGCTGATCCGCGAGCTCCACTCGCCCGACCTCGCGATGCTGCCGATCGGCGGTCACTTCACGATGGGGCCGAAGGGCGCGGCGCTCGCTGTCGAGCTCCTGGGCGTCCACCACGTCGTGCCGATCCATTACGGAACCTTTCCGCTCCTCGCCGGGACGCCGCAGGAGCTGGAAACCGAGCTCGCCGTGCGTGGCCTCGGCGATGTCGCCGTCCATGCGCTCGAGCCGGGCGCCAGCCTGACCTGATCCAGCCCGGGCCACCGTCAGGTCAACGGCCGCGTCGCCATGGGGCCAAGAGAATCCCTTACGGTCGGCGATCGGCGTCGTTGTCATCGACGATCATTCCCGCGGCGACCGTGTTCATGGTCAGCTCGTCGACAAGGATGAAGCTGCCCGTCGAGCGATTGGCCGCATAGGGGTCGGCGAACAGCGGGGTCGTTGACACGAGGCGGATCCGGCCGATGTCGTTGGAGACGAGCATGTCGGCCTGTTCCGGGTGGCCGAGGTCCTTGACGTCGTAGCGAAAGTCGATGCTTCGGACGATGGCCTTTCCCCACGATGTCGTGTGCTTGATCGCATACGTCGTGTCCGGTTGCATCGGCCGGTCGCTCATCCAGCAGACGATCGCGGAGAACTCCCGGACGATCGCCGGAGGATGGTCGGCATCGACGAGCATGAATCCCCGGGAAACGTCGATGTCATCGGCGATCGCCACCGCCACGCTGGCGGGAGCGCCCGCCCGATCGACGGGCGCCCCAGACGAGGTGACGGACTCGATCCGGGTCCTGACCTGCGCCGGGAGGACGAGGACCTCGTCGCCGACGCCGACCGTTCCGGCGAGCAGGCGTCCCGCGTAGACGCGGGCGGGATGTCGCTGTCCATCGCGAAGCACCAGCTGAACCGGGAGTCGGAGGTGTGGAAGGCTATCCACCGCGGCCACGTCGACGGTCTCGAGGTGGGCGAGCAGCGGGAGGCCGTCGTACCAGGGCATCGCATCGGACGCGTGGACGACATTGTCCCCTCGCAGGGCGGACATCGGGATGAAGGCGATCTCGCGGAAGTCGAGCGGCGCGCAGAAGCGCTCGAATTCAGCCCGCAGCTTCGCGAACGCTTCCTCCCCGAAGTCGACCACGTCCATCTTGTTGACGGCCACCACGAGCGTGCGAACGCCCAGCAGCGAGGCCAGGGTCGCGTGGCGGCGGGTCTGCTCGACCAGTCCCTTGACGATGTCGACGACCAGGACGCATAGCGCAGCCGTTGAGGCGCCGGTCACCATGTTGCGGGTGTATTGGACGTGTCCGGGCGTGTCCGCGATGACGAACTTCCGGTTGGGGGTCGAGAAGTATCGATAGGCGACGTCGATCGTGATGCCCTGCTCGCGCTCGGCCCGCAGGCCGTCGGTGAGCAGCGACAGGTCCAGGTGGCCCCTGGACCGTCGGATGCTGGCGGCCTCGATGGCGGCGAGCTGATCGTCGAAGATGTGCTTCGAGTCGAAGAGCAACCGGCCGATCATCGTGCTCTTGCCGCCATCGACCGAGCCTGCCGTCACCAGCCGGAGAAGGTCGGCCACTAGAAGTAGCCCTCCTTCTTGCGATCTTCCATGGCGGTCTCCGAGAAGGTGTCATCGGCGCGTGTCGCGCCTCGCTCGGTCACGCGGCTGACGGCGGTTTCTGCGATGACTTCCTCGACGGTCCGGGCCTGCGAGATCACCGCGCCGGTGCAGGTCATGTCACCCACGGTCCGGAAGCGAACCTGCATTCGCTCGACGGCCTCGGTCGGTCCCGGGACCAGGTACGGATTGACGGCCATCCACATGCCGTCGCGAAGGAACACCTCGCGAACATGGGC
>JAXDKX010000031.1:0-6149 GCA_034666905.1 Chloroflexota bacterium
TTCATGGCATCGACGAACTCGGCCGCCAGCTTCTCGCTCATGCTCTTGCCGTTGCGCTTGCGGGCCGCCTGGACGAGCCAGCGAACCCCCAGCGACATGCGGCGATCGCCCCTGATCTCGACCGGGACCTGGTAGGTCGCGCCACCGACCCGGCGGGGCTTGACCTCGATGATCGGCGTCGCGTTGCGCATCGCCGCCTCGAGGATCTCGAGGCCGGGGCGGCTCGCCTGGGCCTCGGCCCGGGCGAGCGCCTGGCGCAGGATCCGCTCGGCCAGGTTCTGCTTGCCGCCCTTCATCAGCTTGGCCGAGAAGCGGGCGGTGGTGCGGTTGGCCGGAACGACCTCGTACTTGGTCTTGCGCGCGATGCTCGTTCGACGGGGCATCTACCGAGCCCCCGGCTTGGCGCTGGCCTTGGCGCCGTACTTGCTGCGGCCCTGCTTGCGGTCACGCACGCCGGCCGCATCGAGCGTGCCACGGATGATGTGGTACTTGACCGACGGGAGGTCCTTGACCCGGCCGCCACGCACGAGCACCACCGAGTGCTCCTGCAGGTTGTGGCCGATTCCCGGGATGTAGGCCGTGACCTCCATCTGGTTGGTCAGGCGCACGCGGGCGATCTTGCGCAGCGCGGAGTTCGGCTTCTTCGGCGTCATGGTCCGAACCTGCAGGCAGACTCCCCGCTTCTGGGGGGCGCCCGGAATCGAGACCTGGCGCTGCCGCAGGCTGTTCCAGTTCTTGCGCATCGCCGGCGCCTTGATCTTGGAGATCTTGCGCTGGCGTCCGTGACGCACGAGCTGGCTGATCGTCGGCACGAAGACGCTACTCCTTTCAGTCGGTCGGACATCGACGGCGCTCGGTCGTCGATCGGGACCGGTCACTCGGGGTCGCAGGCCCCTGGCGGGGGCAGGCGATGGGACCGGGTTCTGGGGCTCGAAGATGGTCCTCGGCGACGCGCCAAAGGGCGGACCCCTCCCGAGGCCACGAAGGCGGAGTGTAGCAGCGGCCCGACGAGGGTGTCAAACGTGCGTCGGGCCGCCAGCGAGCTCGGAAATGGGGCCTGGCTAGACCTCTTCGCCGGCCTCGGCGCGAGCCTTGGCCTCGGCGACGAACGGGTTGTCGGACCCGTCGGCGCCGTCGTTTCCGTCGTCTTCGCCCGCGAACGGATTGGCCGCATCCTCGTCGTCGGCGGCCGCTCCGGCGCCGGCGATGGTGGCGGCCAGCGCGAGGCCGGCCGCTTCGTCGTCGGGCGCACGGGTCTCCCCATCCTCGAGGAACGGGTTGTATTCCGAACCGAGCTCGTCGAGCGATTCACCGGCGAGGGCCTCGATGGCCGCTCGACGATCGCGTTCCTTGCGGGCCGCCACGTTCGCGGGCGCACCCGTCCCGGCCGGGATGAGCTTGCCGATGATGACGTTCTCCTTGAGCCCGATCAGGTGGTCCTTGGCGCCATTGATGGCCGCCTCCGTCAGCACCCGGGTCGTCTCCTGGAATGACGCCGCCGCGAGGAAGCTGGAGGTATTGAGCGAGGCCTTGGTCACGCCCAGCAGGACGGTCTGGGCCGTGGCCGGCTCGCCGCCTTCGGCCAGCACGCGATTGTTGTGCTCCTCGAACTCGAGGCGATCGACGAGCTCCGTCGGCAGCAGATCGACGTCGCCCGGCTGATCGATGCGGACCTTGCGGAGCATCTGCCGAACGATGATCTCGATGTGCTTGTCGTTGATCGTGACGCCCTGACTCTTGTAGACCTTCTGGACTTCCTTGACCAGGTAGCGCTGAACCGCGTCCTTGCCCCGGGTGTCCAGGTATTCCTGCGGATTGATCGGTCCGTCGGTGATCGCATCGCCCGCCCGGATCTCCGAGTTGTTCTCGACCAGCAGCTTGGCGTTGTGCGGGATGAGGTACTCGCGCTCGACGCGATCCTCCGCCCGAACGACGAGGCCGTCGTCAGCCTTGACC
Source organism: Chloroflexota bacterium (assembly GCA_034666905.1). Lineage (GTDB taxonomy): Bacteria > Chloroflexota > Limnocylindria > Limnocylindrales > CSP1-4 > SPCO01. The sequence goes on from JAXDKX010000031.1 coordinate 1,957, forward strand.
AGGAAGCCCTTGACCGGCGCGGCGACGTCAGTCGTCGTGCCGTCGGTCTCGGTTCGCGCCAGGACCTGGCCGAGCTCGACCAGGTCGCCCGGAGCGGCGAGCATCTCGGCCCCTGATGGAAGCGCCAGCGACGTGTCGTAGACCTCCGTGGAGATGACCTTGACCTTGGTCGGGCCATCACCGCGCACGATCTCGACGATGCCGTCGATGTGGCTGATCTCGGCCTTGCCCTTCGGGATGCGGGCCTCGAACAGCTCCTCGACACGCGGCAGGCCGGCGGTGATGTCCACGCCCGCGGCGACGCCGCCGGTGTGGAACGTCCGCATCGTCAGCTGCGTGCCCGGCTCGCCGATCGACTGGGCGGCGATGATCCCGACGGCCTCACCCGAGCCAACCATCTCGCCGGTGGCGAGGTTGCGCCCGTAGCACGCCCGGCAGACGCCGTGGCGCGCCTCGCAGGTCAATGGCGAGCGGACCAGGACCTCGTCGATCCCGGCCTTGTCGATCCGGTCGGCGGCCTCCTCCATGATCAGCTCGTTGCGATCGACCAGGAGGACGGGCTCGTCGCCCTTCTTGCCCTTGACCCGGGGGTCGGGCAGCGGGGCGGCGGCCAGCCGACCGACGAGGCGCTTCTGGAATGCACCCTTCTCGTCGCTCGACTCGCTCCGGATGATCCAGCTGCCTTCCTCGGTGCCGCAGTCCTCCTCGCGCGTGATCACGTCCTGGGCAACGTCGACCAGGCGCCGGGTCAGGTACCCGGAGTCGGCCGTGCGCAGGGCGGTATCGGCGAGGCCCTTGCGGGCTCCGTGGGTGGAGATGAAGTACTCGAGGACGGTCATTCCCTCGCGGAAGTTGCTCCGCACCGGGACGTCGATGATCCGCCCGGACGGGTCGGCCATCAGGCCACGCATCGCGCCCAGCTGACCGATGTTGCCCTTGTTTCCACGGGCACCCGAGGCGGTCATCATGGTCACCGGCCCGGTCGGATCGAGCGAACGCATCATCTCGTCGGACATGCTCGCGCTCGTCTCCTGCCACACCCCGACAACCTGCTCGTAGCGCTCGTCCTCGGTGATGAGGCCGCGCTGGAACTGGCGATCGATGGCCGCGACGGAGTCGTCGGCCGCGCGGAGGCGCTCCGGCTTGTCCTTGGGGATCTCGATGTCGAACAGGCCGATGGTCATGCCACCGCGGGTGGCGAACTCGAAGCCAACGCTCTTGATCCCGTCCACGAGGTGGGCGGTCTCCTCCGGCCCGAGCTGCCGATAGCAGATGTCGACCAGCTCCTTGAGGTCCGAGCGACGCATGACGGTGTCATGGAAGCGCAGGGCATCGGGCAGGATCTGGTTGAAGATGACCCGGCCGATCGTGGTCTTGCGGCGCTCCGCGCGCAGCGTCTCGGTCTCGGCATCCCAGGCCTTGACCTCGACCTCGATCAGCTCATGAAGGGTCGCCCCGGTCTTCTCGCGAAGCTGGTAGGCCAGGATCGCGGCATCCTCGGAGGCGAACAGCCGGGGCGCCTTGGTGCCCTTGACCACCGGGGCATCCATGGTCAGGTAGTAGCAGCCCAGGACCATGTCCTGGGTCGGTGCCACGACCGGGCTGCCGTCGGCGGGCGACAGCAGGTTGGCGGTCGAGAGCATCATCGTCCGCGCCTCTTCCTGGGCGGCCGTCGAGAGCGGCACGTGGACCGCCATCTGGTCACCGTCGAAGTCGGCGTTGAAGGCCGTGCAGACGAGTGGGTGGATCTGGATGGCCGACCCCTCGACGAGGACCGGCATGAACGCCTGGATGCCCAGGCGGTGGAGCGTCGGGGCGCGGTTCAGGAGGACCGGGTGGTCCTTGATGACCTCTTCGAGGACGTCCCAGACTTCCGGCCGGACGCGCTCGACGATCCGCTTGGCGCTCTTGATGTTGTGGGCGAAGCCCTTCTCGACGAGCTGGCGCATGACGAACGGCTTGAACAGCTCGAGCGCCATCTTCTTGGGCAGGCCGCACTGGTGGAGCTTGAGCTCCGGGCCAACCACGATGACCGACCGGCCCGAGTAGTCCACGCGCTTGCCGAGCAGGTTCTGGCGGAACCGGCCCTGCTTGCCCTTGAGCATGTCGGACAGCGACTTCAGGCGATGGTTGCCGGTCCCGGCGATCGCCCGGCCGCGGCGGCCGTTGTCGATCAGCGCGTCGCACGCTTCCTGGAGCATCCGCTTCTCGTTGCGGATGATGATCTCCGGCGCGCCCAGCTCGAGCAGTCGCTTGAGCCGGTTGTTCCGGTTGATCACCCGGCGATAGAGGTCGTTGAGGTCGGAGGTCGCGAAGCGGCCACCGTCAAGCTGGACCATCGGGCGGAGGTCAGGCGGGATGACCGGCAGGACCGACAGGATCATCCAGTCGGGCCGGGTGCCCGACCGGCGGAAGGCCTCGATCAGGCGGAGCCGCTTGATCGCCTTCTTGCGGCGCTGGCCGGAGCTCGTCCGGACCTCGACGTGGAGTGACCGGGCCAGCTCCTCGAGGTCCATCCGGCTGATGATCTCGCGGATGGCCTCGGCCCCCATCCCGGCCCCGAACACCCGACCGGCCTTGGCGCCTGCGCCGTAGCGCTCGTCGAGGTTGCGGTACTCGGTCTCGCCCAGGGTCTGCATCGGCTTGAGCGACTCGAGCTCGTCGCGCAGCTTGCGCAACTCGTCCTTCGTGCCCTGTGCCTGACCCTGGAGCGACTCGCGCTCGTGGGCGAGGGCGTCGGCCATGCCGGCGGCGAGATCCGCGATCTTCTGCTCGACCGCGCGGGCCTCGTCGGCGATGCGCTGCTGGAGGTCGGCATTGACCTGCTCGGAATATTCGCCAACGATCTTGCGAAGACGAGCGGTCGCCTCCTTGCCACCCTTGTCGCCCGCGGCCACGACGACCTCACCGGTCGGCCCGAACGCGATCGTCTCCTCGGCAACGCCGGTCTTGAGCCCGGCGAGCAGCGCCTCCGTCTCCTTGGCTGAGACGGCGATCTCCTCGGTCCGCGACGCGCGCTGGCTCTCCAGGTCGGCCCGGGTCCGGGCGAGCTCGGCGTTGAGCTCATCCTTGGCGCGGTTCATCTCCGTGCGCAGCTCGTCCTCGAGCTCGGTCAGCCGCTGGCCGGCCTTGCCACCACGTCCCTCGGCTTCCTCCTCGATGGCCGCCAGTGCCCGTCGCCGCGCGTCCTCATCGACGTGCGTGACGATGTACAGGGCGAAATAGAGGATCCGCTCGAGGTTCCGCGGGCTGATGTCGAGAAGGATGCCCAGCCGGCTCGGGGTCCCCTTGAAATACCAGATGTGGCTGACCGGACTGGCCAGCTGGATGTGGCCCATCCGCTCGCGACGGACCTTCGAGCGCGTGACCTCGACGCCGCACTTGTCGCAGATGATTCCCTTGTAGCGGATGCGCTTGTACTTCCCGCAGTAGCACTCCCAGTCCTTGGTCGGGCCGAAAATGCGCTCGTCGAACAGCCCGTCCTTTTCCGGCTTGAGCGTCCGGTAGTTGATCGTCTCGGGCTTGGTGACCTCGCCCTTGGACCACTCCCGGATCTGGTCCGGGCTGGCAAGCGAGATGCGGATCGCGCTGAAGTTATTGACTTCGAGCATGGTTCTCCTCCGCGCCGCCGTCTGGCTCGGCAACGCGATGCGGACCGTGAGCGGGCAGGGTCGCGCAGGTCAGGACGCGGCTCCGCGGGTGTCGGGTCGGGTACAGGGTCGAAAGCAGAAGATCAGTCCTCGAACCCGGCGAGGTTGATCCCGCCGAGGTCGGGGAGCAGGTAGCCGGAGGCGTCGTCCTCGGCCAGCGGGATCTCCTCGTCGTTGGGATCGAGGATCTCGGCGTTGAGGCCCAGGCTGCGGAGCTCCTTGATGAGCACCTTGAATGATTCGGGGACACGTGGCGGCTGGATCTCCTCCCCCTTGACGATCGCCTCGTATGTCTGGACGCGCCCGAGGACGTCGTCCGACTTGACCGTGAGCAGCTCCTGCAGGATGTTCGCCGCGCCGTAGGCCTCCAGGGCCCAGACCTCCATCTCGCCGAAGCGCTGGCCGCCGAACTGGGCCTTGCCACCAAGCGGCTGCTGGGTGATCAGGCTGTACGGGCCGGTCGACCGGGCGTGGATCTTGTCCTCGACGAGGTGATGCAGCTTCAGCATGTAGATATAGCCGACGGTGATGGGACGATCGAAT
>JAXDKX010000032.1:0-4784 GCA_034666905.1 Chloroflexota bacterium
GTCGACGGCGGAATCTCCGTCAACTACTTCTGACCGAAGGTGACCGTGCCCCCAATGACCGAGGACCTGGCGGCCATGGCGAGCGGGCGGATCGCGATCGGCATCGACGTGGGCGGCAGCGGGATCAAGGCGGCCATCGTCGACGTCGAGGCCGGCCGATTCCGCTCCGAACGGCTGCGAATCGCGACACCGAGTCCGTCGACGCCGGATGCCGTCCTGGCTTCCATCGGGCGGATCGTGAAGCGATTGGCCAAGGAGGGCGGCCTGGGCACGACGACGCCCGTCGGGGTTGGCCTGCCCGGCGTCACCATGGAAGGCACGCTCAAGTTCGCCGGGAACATCGACCAGGCCTGGATCGGCTTCCCGGTCGTCGAGCGCCTGCGGAAGGTGACAGGGCGCCCGGTCAGCATCGTCAATGACGCCGATGCCGCCGGGATCGCCGAGATGCGCTTCGGTGGCGGCCGGGACCGTGCCGGCGTCGTCATCTTCCTGACCCTCGGAACCGGGGTCGGCTCGGGTGTCTTCGTCGATGGCGTCCTCGTCCCGAACACCGAGTTCGGGCAGATGGAGATCCGCGGCCGGCCAGCGGAGCGGCGATCCGCGGCGATCGCCCGGATCCGGCGCGGGCTGTCGTGGAAGGCCTGGGCGCAGGACCTCGACGAACACCTCGATCGGATCGACAAGCTGATGTGGCCGACGGTCATGATCCTGGGCGGTGGCGTCAGCAAGCAGTCCGAACGGTTCATCCCGCGCCTGACCGTTCGGTGCCCGGTCGTGCCTGCCCAGCTTCGCAACGACGCGGGGATCATCGGCGCCGCGATCGTCGCCGCCGAGGCCGTGGCCGCGGACATCGTCGTCGTCGAGGGGGCCGGTCTCTAGGGTTGCGCTCCGCCCGGCGCGTATCATTCCGGGACCATGACGACGCCGACCGCCGACCCTGCCGCCCCCACCGTCACTCGCATGATCATCGGCGGTGAGCCCGTCGATGCGGCCGACGGCCAGGCCTTCGAGGTGGTCAACCCCGCGACCGGCAAGGTGATCGCCACCGCGCCGCAGGGCGGGCCGGCCGACGTGGATCGCGCCGTCGAGGCGGCGCGCCGCGCGTTCGACGACCGCAAGGGCTGGGCGAACTGGGCGGCCGGCAAGCGTGGGCGATCCCTGGCCAAGCTGGCAGCCCTGATCAAGGACCACACCGAGGAGCTGTCCCAGCTCGAGAGCCGCAACGTCGGCAAGCCGATCAGTGGCGCCCGAGGAGAGATCACCGGCGCCAGCCTCGTCTTCGACTACTACGCGGGCGCGGCCAACAAGATCTTCGGCCAGACCATCCCGGTCTCGAAGCCCGGCCTCGACCTCACCCTGCGCGAACCGATCGGGGTGGTCGGCCTGATCGTCCCGTGGAACTTCCCGCTGCTGATGGCCTCCTGGAAGGTTGCCCCCGCCCTGGCCGCCGGCAACACGGCGATCCTCAAGCCGGCGAGCTACTCCCCGCTGACGGCGATCCGGCTCGCCGAGCTTGCCCTGGAGGCCGGCATCCCGCCAGGCGTCCTCAACGTCGTCACCGGGCCCGGCGGATCGGCTGGTGCCGCCATCGCCGCGCATCCCGGCGTCGGCAAGATCGCTTTCACCGGCGAGACGACCACCGGCCAGGAGATCATGCGGCTGGCCTCGGGCAACGTGAAGAAGATCTCGCTCGAGCTGGGTGGCAAGAGCCCGAACATCGTGTTCGCCGACGCGGACCTCGAGAAGTTCGCCCGCGAGTCGCCATACTCCGTCTTCGACAACACGGGCCAGGACTGCTGTGCTCGCAGCCGGATCCTCGTCGAGCGCTCGGCCCACGATCGGGTCGTGGAGCTGTTCGCGGCCGCCACCGGCAAGGTCAAGGTTGGCGATCCGGCCGACGACGCGACCGAGATGGGGACGCTGGTCAGCTTGAAGCAGCGAGACCGCGTCAGGGACTACATCGAGATCGGCCTTGCCGAGGGGGCAACGCTCGTCGTCGGCGGCGGCGAACCGCAGGACCCGGCCCTGGCCGAAGGCGCGTACCTGATGCCGACCGTCTTTGACGGGGTTTCCAACGAGATGCGGATCGCTCGCGAAGAGATCTTCGGGCCGGTCGTCTCGATCATCGCCTTCGACACGGAGGAGGAGGCGCTGCGGATCGCGAACGCGACGCCATATGGGCTTTCCGGGTCGATCTGGAGCCGGGACATCGGCAAGGCCCTGCGCACAGCCAAGGGACTGCAGGCCGGGGTGATCAGCGTGAACTCGAACAGCTCCGTCCATACGGAGGCTCCGTTCGGCGGCTACAAGATGTCCGGGATCGGGCGTGAGCTCGGGATGTCCGCCCTGGACCTCTACACGGAGACCAAGAACGTCTTCATCGACCTGACCTGATCAGCGCTCGCTGGCGATCTAGCGCCAGCTGCCGTCACCCGGCCGGAGCTCGGGCCGGCGCAGGTCGATCCAGTCGCGGAGCGCCCAGGTCGTGGTCCGGAACGCGATCTCGGGCCAGGGGATCGCCTCTGGCGCAAAGGCAACGACCTCGCTCGCCTCGGCCGTCGGTGTCGCGGTCCCGCCGGCGATGCGCGCCTCGAAGACGATCGTGACCACGTTGGCCTCGAGGCGCGTATAGAGCCCGACGATCCCGGCGGGCTCGACCAGCAGGCCGGTCTCCTCCCAGGTCTCGCGAATCGCCGCCTGGTTGACGGTTTCGTCGACCTCGAGAAACCCGCCGGGCTGGGCCCACGACCCCAGGCCGGGCTCGGTGGCCCGCCGGATCAGGACGACCTCGCCGCCCTCGGTGATCGGCAGCGTCGTCACGACGAGCCGCGGATTGACATAGGCGACGTGGCCGCAGTCCGCGCACGCCAGTCTGTGCCGATCCTCGCCCGGCACATGCCCGAAGATGAGCTTGCCGCCACACCGTGTGCAGAAGTTGAGGCTGTGGGCCATCCAGCCCGGGACGCCGCCCCCGGACGGCAGATCCGTGGAGCGGCCGTCCGGGCCGCGTTCGAACTCGTGGTCGGTCAACTCGACGGCACTCCGATCAGGCCAGCAGGACCCTGATCGAGGCCCCGATGAGCGCCGCCAGACCGATCAGGCTGACCGCGACCCAGGCGAGGCGGAAGAGACCCCGGCCGGGATTGATTGGCATCCAGGCCCACGCCGAGCGCCAGATGCGCACGACCGCGTCGACGGTCGTGATCGTCAGCAATGGCGCCGCCAGGGCGACGCAGAGCTTGACCAGCGGGCTGCCGAGCGAGGCGCCGAGCTCGAGGGCCGTGATCACGACGGCCCCGCAGATGAGGACGATCACGCTCAGGTTGATGTACTGGCGCTGCAGCGGCGTGGGCGCCACCTCCGGTACCGAGCGCGGCGGCAGCCCCTGGAGGCTGGGCGGCAGCTCCGACGGGGCCGTGGTTTGGGGTCCCACCGGCGCCGTGACGGGCTGCCGGTCGAGGACGGGCATGCCCGGTTCCCAGCGTTCGTCGTCCATCGGACCCGAGTGTAGCGACGGCCCTCGAATCAGATCGAGCGCGTCTGGGCTGCCTGGGCATCGTCCACCGGCACCGAGCAGGTCGGGCACCACCAGCGGATCTCCAGCGAGGTGCCGCACAGCTCATGATGGAGCGGCTCCGAATCGTCCGAGCGACGAGCGCCCCAGTCAGCAAGGAGGCGAAGGGCGGAGGCCAGCTCCCGTCCTTCGGCGGCAAGCGCGTAGGACATCCTCGGCGGGCGCTGCTGGTATGGCGTCGCGACGACGATCCGCTCGCGCTCGAGGCGGCGCAGCCGGTCCGTGAGGATGTTCGGTGCGATCGCCGGCAAGGCTTCGGCCAGCTCGTTGAAGCGCCGGCCCCCGTCCAGCAGCGCCTCCACCAGCAACAGGCTCCAGCGGTCGCCGACCCGCTCGAGCGCGGCTTCGAGCGGCGATGGTGCGCGGCGATCGGCCGGGTCGGGCATGACTTCGATGGTAGGCGGGGGCTGGGGGCTTGTCACGGTGCGATGTCAGTAGTAGATTGCAAGTCACAAGTCTATCGCAGCCCCAGCGAAACACCAGGAGCACACAACCGCATGAGCGCCATCGAAGAACTCCAGACCGCCGTCTCCACCATCGCCGAGGGCGTCGGGCCCTCGATCGTCGGGATCGGGCGCGGCACGCGCGGCTCGGGCGTCGTCATCGCCGCCGGCAAGGTCCTCACCAATGCCCACAACCTGCGCGGCGACGAAGTCACCGTCACGTTCGCGGACGGCCGCAGCCTCGTCGGCACGGTCGCCGGCTGGGATGGCGACGGCGACCTCGCCGTCATCGACGTCGACACGGCGAATCCCCGCCCGATCGAATGGGGCTCCGGCGACGACCTGACCGTCGGGTCCGCGGTCTTCGGCGCCGGTGCGAGCCACGGCGGCGGGACGCGGGTCACGTTCGGCCTCGTCTCGGCGGTCGCTCGCGCCTTCCGCGGCCCAGGCGGCCGCAAGATCGACGGCAGCGTCGAACACACCGCACCCCTCGCGCCGGGTTCCTCCGGTGGCGCCCTCCTCGACGCAGCCGGCAAGCTGGTCGGGATCAACACGAACCGGATCGGCGAGGGCTTCTACCTCGCCCTTCCCGCGGACGCGGCCCTTCGGGAGCGCGTCGACTCGCTCGGGCGTGGCGAATCGCCCAGCCGTCCGCGGCTCGGCGTCGCGGTCGCCCCGTCGCACGTCGCCCGGCGGATGCGCCGTTCGGTCGGCCTGGCCGAACGTGACGGCATCCTGGTCCGTGGCGTCGAGGACGACAGCCTGGC
>JAXDKX010000033.1:0-4896 GCA_034666905.1 Chloroflexota bacterium
ACCGCGCCGGTCATCGCGACGCACTCCCACCAGCCTCGAACGGGGCCGTCGGATGGGCGCCACAGCAGCTCATCGGGCACCCACACAGTGTCGAACCCGATCGTCTCAGCCCGGACCGCGAGCTCGCGGATCTCGGTCCAACGCGCGGTCGCGCCGTCTGTCCAGGACTCTTCCATCGGGAGCACCAGACCAATCTCGAGCGATCGCATCGAACCTCCGGCTGATGACTGTGCCATATCGACCATCGCGTGTTCTGTCAGGATCCGCTGCGTGATCGAATCCCGTTTTGGCCATGTCAACCTGATCGCACGTGATTGGCACCAGCTCGCGGCGTTCTACGAGCGAGTCCTGGGATGCGTTCCGGTTCCGCCCGAGCGCGACATCCGCGGACCAGCGCTTTCCGCCGCGACTGGCTTGGCGAACGCCGCGCTGCGAGGCGCGCATCTCCGCTTGCCGGGAACTGGCCCCGACGGCCCAACCCTCGAGATCTACCAATATGAGCCGTCGCTGGACGGTCTCCCGACAGCTCCGAATCGACCCGGCTTCGGCCACATCGCGTTCGTTGTTCCAGACGTCCCGGCAGCGTGTGAGACCGTGCTGGCCGAAGGGGGCAGGCGGGTTGGCGATGTCGTGACGACCCAAACGACGGACGGGCGGCAGGTCACCTGGGCTTACGTGACCGACCCGGAAGGCAACATCATCGAGCTACAGGCCTGGTCGTCCTGAATCTGGCCGATGGACCTACGCGCCCGTTGGAGCAGGTCCCTCGCGCAGGCCGAGCACGTTGCCGTCAGGGTCCTTGAACCACGCCCCGCGGGCCGGCCCGATCTGGGCGATGAAGTTGACCGTCTTGGGCGTCTCGTATTCCTCGAAGGTGATCCCGCGTGACGTGAGGTCGCGGACGACGGCGTCGAGGTCATCGACCTCGAAATGCGCGACCGTCTGACCGACGTTCGGCTGTCCTCGTCGGACCGCCAGTTGTGACCCCTTGCCGGCACCGAATCGCAGCCCGGCCGGCGTTTCGCCGAGAAGGGTCAGGCCAACTTTCTCCTGGAAGAACGTCTTGGCCCGCTCGACGTCCGTGACGGCGACGGTCGTGACAGCCAACGCATTGGCGAGCATTCGTTCACCTCTCCAGCATCTATCGCGGAACAGATGTGACCCGCTGGTCGCTGTAGCCGTGCTCCGCGATCTCGGCGGCACGAGCACGGTAGGCATCGGCGCTCGGCATGGTCTTCGCCCGAAACCCTTCGACCATCCGGTTGTACATCGAGAACGCGGCGGCGATCAGCACCGCGAGCTGCACATCGGCATCGGACGCGCCAGCGGCGTGGGCGGCGGCCACGTCGGCGTCGGTCAGATCGCGAGGCTCTCGTCGCACGGTTCGCGAGACATGGAGCAGCGCACGCATCTTTTCGCCAACGCCCTCGGAGCCTCCGAGTTTGATCGCATCGACAAGCGGCACCCGGTCGGTCGCCCCACTTCGCTCCAGCAACGCGTTCGCGAACGCGCCGTGCGAGTCCATGCAATAGAAACAGTCGTTCGCCGCCGAGACAGCGGTCGCGAGCATCTCCCGCTCAGCGCGTTCGAGCGTGGCTCCCGGGAAGTCGTTGACGAGCAGCTCATCTGCGAGCCCGCGCAGGTGGATGCCAAGTTGCGGCGTCAGCCGAATCGCGGTGAGGATCCCGGGGACATCGGGCAGTCCGCCGACAATCGGCTCTTCCTGCGAGCGCAGGAGGCGCTCTTCGTCGCGTGCCATATGCGCAATCTCCAGTCGACCAAAGAGGGGAGTCCCCGCCAGTATGCCGCAGAGCTCGGGCGGGATCAGCCGGCAGGCGCCGCTGGCAGCACGGCCACGTTGAGCCAACGCGCACCCGTCGCGCGACGCACGGCGAAGGTCGACGCAAACGGGGATGTCTGTCGCGTCCGCAGGACCCCGGTGGCGTCATAGGTGTCCTCGGTCACGGTGCCACGGGACTCGAAGCCCAGGCTCACGCCGCTCTGGACCCCGAATGGCACGATCAGGATCAGGTGCACTGCGTCGAACCGGTAATGGGCGATGACGGTCCGGCCCGACGAAATGGCACTGTCCAGCCGACCCTGCATCTCCTTGAGTCGATCGCCGTGATCGACCGCGGTGAGGATGCTCGCGTCCGCGCGCAGGAGGGCCTGGTTTTCGAGCTCGAGATTCTCGGCGAGCGTCACGAGGATCTCCGGCGCCTTGTCGGCGATCGTGTGGTCAAAGTCCACGACATCCTGGTCGATCGTGATCGTCGGGAGCGTGGCGGGATCGACGTTGTGTGGCACCCCGTTCAGCATCTCGGCCGTGTCCGGAACGACGAGCCCGCGAGCCGGGGTCCCCGCGGCGACGATGCCGGCCCCCACGACGAGCACGGCGATGGCCACGAGCCCGACCCGGGCCGCCACCCGGGCGACGCCGTACCCCGCGTTGCCTCCGGTCGCGAGTCGTGTCGCGAACCGACGGACGTCGTCCGAGGCCGATCGCGGTTCCGGAAGCCATCGGTCCAGGAGCGGACGAGCTGCGCAGACGAGGACGAGGCCTGCGAGGAGCCCGACCTTGGTCCCGAACTCGTTGGTCTGGGGCGCCATCAGGAGCGTGCTCACCACGGCCACGAGGAGGCCAAACGCGATTCGCCCGACGCGCCCGGCCGGCACGGTCTTGGGGTCCGTGATCATGAAGAACAGGAAGATCATGACTTCAGGCGAGGTGACGATGACTCGCCAGAAATCGAAGCCGCAAACCGGGGCGAATGCCCAGTTCGCGGTCATGCAGTGTCCGGAGCCGGCGAGGAGGCCGGTACCGACCGCGAGCCCGACCCAGAATGTCGCCGCCAGGGCAAGGAGACGCAAGCGCCTGGTGATCAGCAACCCGCCGCCGACGATCACGACATAGGCCGCGATCATCCAGACATTCAGGGGCGCCCACCAGAAGTCGAGCGGCTCGACGCGTGAGCTGCCGAGGACGACGAATGCCACGACAAGCCCGATGTTGGACGGATTGAAGACGTGTGAGCCGCCGTAGCGGATGACGTACTTCGTCAGGAGCGAGAGGGCCGCGACGGCCGCGAACACGTACCACGCGGAGGTGTTCCAGGGGTCATCCGGGGGCGTCCCGACGACTCGAAAGATGAGCGCGACGCCACTACCGGTGAGCATCGCGCTGGCCGGCCACACGAAGGATCGGCTCTGGCGGAACGTCAGGACGATCTCGAGGATCGCCGTCGCGAGGATCGCCGCGAGGATCTGCGGCACGCTCACTCGAAAATGCAGCCCGACCTGGCCGAGGACGTGGATCGTGATGATCACGGCAGCCACGTGCAGCCGCGGGTCGCGCCTGTTCGGCAGGACCAGGGGGTAGGGATTGCCGCGGAGCGTAAGCGTTCGGCTGGTCACAACGTCTCCGGACGCAGGCCCGCTCGGATCCAGGCGCCGAGCGGATGTCGCACCGTGGCCGCTCCAGCGGCATGACGGGTCAGCGGAGTCTATCGCCTGCCGATGTTGCCCCTATCCAAAGGGGTTCGGGGCGCGCAGACTCCGCCGAACGGCTGGGAGGCGGAAACCGGGGGTTCAGCAGCGCGTCGTTCATTCACGGTCGCCACCACGCTGCGCTGTGCCAATGGCGAGACCGACCCGCGCCCCGGAGGCACAGTCATGCGACGCATCCTCGCGACGGCCGCAACGCTCGCCTTGGCGGCGGGGTCATTCGGACCGGTCCAGGCCGTATTGGCGGCCGCGCCCGCCAACGACAACTTCGCAAACGCGATGGCAATCGACGAGAGTGCGCTCCCGTTCAGCACTGTCGTTGATATCACGGACGCGACCGTGGAAGTCGGGGAACCCGTGTTCTGCTCAGGCACCCCGCGTACGGTCTGGTTCTCATTCACACCATCGACGACGGTCGCCGTTCGTGCGGACATGTCCGGCAGCACCTTTGCGGGAACCATGATCGAGGCCTGGAGAGCCGACGGCCCGGGATTGGGCGGTCTGTCGGGCTTGGGCGGCACGTGTGGCGGCCACGCGATCGCGTTCAAGGCGGACGCCGGCAAGACCTACTACGTCCGGGCAGCCGACATCCTCTCGTCAGTCGGGGATCTCCATTTCAGCCTCGCGGTCTACCCTCCCCCGGTCAATGACGACTTTGCCAATGCGACGCCGATCCTGGACCTGCCTGCCAATGTTGGCGTCGACACAATACCGGCTACGCTCCAGCCAAACGAGCCGAAGCCGTCGTGTGGGAATGTGATCGCGACCGCGTGGTGGTCGTTCACGCCACTCGTCGACGAGACAGCCGTCGCAAAGGCCGAGTCGGGGCTTGGTACGCAAGCGGCGGTCTACACGGGTTCGTCGCTGGCGACACTCTCCGAACTGGCCTGCTTTTCTGGCCTGATGACGCTCAACTTCAAGGCCGGAACGACCTACTATTTCCAAGTCGCTGAGAACGATGGCTTCGCGGGGCCGAGCAACTTCCAGATTGGCGTCCCAACCGTGCCGACGGGTACGCCTGAGAGCACGCCCTCGCCGACACCGACTGGCACACCCGAAGGCTCGCCGTCTCCCACGCCGACACCCCCTCAGACCTGTGCGAGCCTCGGCAACTGCGCAGCCCCTGCCCAGGCATCCACCCCAACATCGACACCTGCGCCAACGCCGGCACAGGTGCCCAGTCCCACCCCGAGCCCAGCCGCCACTCCGAGCCCGAACCCCGGCCCGGTCGGTGGCGTGGCCGGGGTTACCGGAACGCCGATCGCCGACGTTCTGCCTGAAACCGACTCGCGTCCCGGGGCGCCTGCGACTTCACCCGACGAGGGCTGGCGACTGATCCTGATGGCGCTTGCGGCCGTTTTCGGAATCACCCTGTTGCTTGGCGGAAGGACC
>JAXDKX010000034.1:0-2500 GCA_034666905.1 Chloroflexota bacterium
TCGGCCACGGCGCCGGTATCGGCTCCGGTGAACACGACGTCGGCTCCGGCGTCGAACAACGACGCCGCCGCGTCCTTCTCCTTGACCGGGTCATGCCAGGTGTTGATGAACCGGATGTCCATGGTGCACTCGGGACAGGTCTTCTTGACGCCGAGCATGATCGCGTTCCCGAGACGGAGCTCCTCCGGGATCGGGAACGTGGCCATGTAGCCGATCTTCGGGGTCCCGTCGAGCTTGGCTCGCGACCCGGCAATCATCCCGGCGAGGTACTTGAAGTCCTCCATCGCCCCGAAGAAGTTGCCGAAGTTCTTGCCGTTCGACTTGTAGCCAGTCAGGTGCAGGTAGGTGATATCGGGGAACTCCTCGGCGACCGCGGCCATCGGGTCCATGTAGCCGAACGAGGTGCCGATGATGAAGTTGAAGCCCTTGCGCGACAGGCTTCGGAAGACCTGCTCCGAGTCGGCGCCTTCCGGGACCAGCTCGATGTACGCGACGTGGCTGTCCGCGACGTGCTGGCACATGTACTGGAGGCCCTCGTAATGGGCCTGGCTCCAGCCGCCGTCGTCGTGGGGCCCGATGAGGACCATCGCGATGTTGAACTTGCCGGCGACCACGTCCGGAATCTGGAGGTCCGTGCCCCCAGCCTGGGTGCCGGTCGCCGTGCAGTCCGATGCCGCGGCGCTGGCGGGGGCCGCGCCGCTGGCGGCGGGCGAGGCGGCAGAGCCGCTACACGCGCCAACGGTGACCGCCGCGGTCGCCAACAGGGACAGCAGCCTGAGACGTGCAGGGCCCATGGTTCTCCTCCTCGACATCCGATTCGGACCGTGGATCCCTCTGTCCATCGGTCGCCCCGAAGGATAGTGCCCACTCGCCTGCGCCGGCGGCCCGTTCGGGTTGCCGACCGGTGCTGTCCGGGGCGCGGGATCGATTCCTGTACCATCGGCCGACATGTTCGAACGGACCGTGCTGCCAGCCGGACCCCGCGTGATCAGCGCCCGGCTTCCGGCGGCACGCTCGGTGTCGATCGCCGCATACGTGCTGGCCGGGTCCCGGCTCGAAACCGCCGGCCAGGTCGGTGTCGCGCACTTCATGGAGCACCTGACGTTCAAGGGGACGGCCGCCTACCCGTCGACCCGCGCGATCAGTGAAGCCATCGAAGGCGCCGGCGGCTCGTTCAACGCGGCAACCGACCGCGACTCGACGGTCTATTGGGTGCGCGTACCGCTGCGTGAGGCGTCCCGTGCCGTGGACGTCGTGGGTGAGCTGATCGTCCGGCCGCGGCTGACGGATCGGGACATCGAGAGTGAACGCGCGGTGATCATCGAGGAGATCCGGTCCTACCTCGACGACCCCTCCGAGTACTGCCAGATTCTGTTCCAGACCGCGCTCTTCGGCGACGGGCCGCTTGGTCGCGAGATCTGCGGGGAGGAGTCGGACGTCCGGCTGCTGCCCGATTCCGCGATCCGCGACTTCTGGGGAGCTGCCTATCGGCCGGCCAACACGGTCGTCGCGATCGCCGGGGACCTGGACCACGAGGCGGCGGTCGACCTGGCGAGCGCGGCGTTCGGGACCGGCAACGGCCACCTGCCCGGGTTCGCTCCGGCGCCGGCCCTGCCTGCCGGACCACGCGTCAAGTTGGGCAGACGGAGCACCAACCAGGCCCAGCTGTGCATCGGTCTGCCCGCCCTGCACCGCGATCATCCGGACAGCTGGACGCTGGCCGTGCTGAATGCTGTGCTCGGCGACGGCATGAGCAGCCGGCTGTTCCTGTCGGTGCGGGAGACACTCGGCCTCGCCTACGACGTGTCGTCGGGGCTCGTGGACTATGCCGACGCGGGGGCCCTCGAGATCTCCGCCGGCGTGGATCCGGCGGCGCTGCCGGCCGCCATCGAGGCGATCCTGGTCGAGCTCGTGCGCCTTCGCGACGAGCGGGTCCCCGCCGACGAGCTGGCCAAGGCCAAGCGCTACCTGGCCGGCGGGCTGGAGCTGCGGATGGACGACACTCGACACGTGGCATCGTGGATCGGTGGCCAGGAGGCCCTTCACGATCGCGTGCTCACGCTCGACGAGGCGCTGGCGGAAGTCGAAGCCGTCGACGCTGACGGGATCTGTCGCCTGGCCGGCCGATTGTTCGTCGATGACGCCCTGCGACTCGCGGCCGTTGCCCCGGCGCGGTACCTGCGGGGCGTCGAATCTCGACTGCGATTGCCGGTATGACCTCCTCCCCGACGTCATCGCCGCCACATCGGCCGATCGATCTCGCGCTCGCCCGGACGCACTTGCGACTCGGGTCGCTCGCGCTCGCTCGGGCGGAGCTCGAGACGCTGGCCGGAGCCGGCGGATTGGACGAGGAGGGCCGGGTCGACCTTGCCGAGGCATTCTGGCGGACGGGCGACCTTGCGCGTGCCGGCGAAGTGGCGACGGAGGCGCTGGCGACGCTCGGCGATGATCCTGTCGCGCTGGTGATCGCGGCCGAGGCCGCGTCCGCGCTCGGGCGTCC
>JAXDKX010000035.1:0-6086 GCA_034666905.1 Chloroflexota bacterium
CGGCTCTGTCGAGGGATCGGGCTCCCGGTCGCCGACTGGCGAGAGATCCGCCTCGGTCGCTGGCAGGCGGATCCGGCGGCGGTCCGCGGCGAGCTCGAAGCGTTCGTCGCCGGCGCTGCCGATTCACGCCTGATGGTCAAGCCGGCGCGCCTCGGCAGCTCGGTCGGGATGACGCTCGTCCACGATCCGTCCGAGCTCGACGCGGCCCTCGAGACGGCCTTTCGCCACGACACGCTCGTCCTCGCCGAGACCTATCTCGCGGGCGCCCGCGATGTCGAGATCGCGGTGATCGGCAACGACCCGGCCAGGCTCGAGCTGTTCGGCCCTGGCGAGATCATCTCGGGCCATGAGTTCTACGACTACGCGGCCAAGTACACCCCGGGACTGTCGGAAACATCGCTCCGGGCCGAGGTCTCGGACAGGCAGCGCGCAACCATCCACAAGATCGCCCGCGATGCCTACCGCGCGGTCGGTGCGGAAGGCTTCGCCCGGCTCGATTTCCTCCTGGTCGGGGAGGCGATCTACCTGTCCGAGATCAACACGGTCCCGGGCTTCACGCCGATCAGCCTGTTCCCGACGCTGCCGGCCGAAGGTGGCTACTCGTTCGAGGCCGTCTGCAGCAAGGTCGTCGAGCTGGCGATCGAACGCCATGCGGAGCGGGCTCACCCGCGGCTCAGCCCAGGCGACCTGCCGCGATGACGGACCGCCAGGTTGGACGGCGGGCGCGGGCGCCCGCGACCAGCCGGCGCATCCGCCCGGTCCGTCGCGCCTCGCCCCGTCTGTCGGTCGCCCGAGCCGGGGCCGCCCTGGCGATGCTGGCGTCCGCCCTCGCCATCTACGGCGTCGGCGCGTCGCCGGCCTTCGTCTACGACAAGCTGCAGCTGGATGGCGCCGTCTACACCGATCCCGCCGAAGCCGGCAGCGCGATCGAGGTGGCGCGTGGCCAGAACCTGTTCCGGCTGTCGACCGCTCCCTTGCGGGCGGACCTGGAGAAGCTGCCGACGGTGGCGCGAGCCGACGTCTCGGTCCAGCTGCCGGGGACCCTCCTGGTCACTCTCCACGAGCGCCAGCCGGTCCTGGTCTGGAAGGTCGGCGCCCGGCTCTACCTGGCCGATTCGGATGGCCACCTGTTCGGGCGCCTCGGCGACCATCCGCCGAAGCCGGCGGCCGCCCTGCCGGTGGTCGACGACCGCCGGGCCGCATCCGCGGGCCTCTCGGTCGGAACCCGGCTCGATGTTGCGGACGTCGACGCCGCCACCCGCCTCGCGTCACTCGTTCCGGCCGATGTCGGCAGCGCCGCGAAGGCGCTGCAGGTTCGGGTGACCGACGAGAACGGCTTCGTCATCCGTGCGGATCCCCAGGGCTGGCTGGCGATCTTCGGGTTCTACACGCCCAGCCTGCGAACGACCGACCTGATCCCGGGGCAGGTGCGCCTCCTGCGCAGCCTCCTGATTGGTCGCGAGCCACTGATCGACCGGGTCATCCTGGCCTCTGCGACCGACGGAACCTACGTGCCGAAGCCGACCCCACGGCCAAGCGCTTCGCCGAGTCATGCGCCGTGAGTTGCCGCGTGCGCGCGCCGTCGAGTAGCCTTGCCGAAACCATCGGAGCGAGGACCACCACGTCGTGCTGCTACCGCTGCTCGGGCTCCTCGTGGGCGTCCTCGGCGGTCTCGTCCTCAACGTCAATGTCAGCTTCGAGTTCAGCCGATACTCGGCGGTGGCGATTCTCGCGGCGCTCGATTCGGTCCTGGGCGCGGTCCGGGCCGAGCTCGACGGGGTCTATGACAATCGGATCTTCATCAGCGGTTTCCTGGTCAATGCGATCGTCGCGGTCCTGCTGACCTTCATCGGCGATCGACTCGGACTCGACCTCTACCTGGTGGCGCTCATCACCTTCGGCCTGCGGATCTTCGACAACGTGGCGCTGATCCGGCGCCACTTCCTCTAGACCTCGACACGGAACGGAGACGGACGGAACGGTGGAACGAGAAGCGGTCCTCGTCGGCATCGACGTCGGCACGAGCAAGGTCTGTGCGCTGATCGGCGAGGTCGGTCGGGACGGCCGCCTGACGATCATGGGCCACGGCACGGTGCCGGCGTCCGGGCTGAAGAAGGGCGTGGTCATCAACATCGACCAGACCGTCCGCTCGATCGCCGACGCCGTCGAGCGGGCCGAGCGGCTGTCGGGCTGGAAGATCGACCGGGCCTTCGTCGGCGTCGGCGGCCAGCATGTCGAGAGCCTCAACTCGCCGGGCCAGGTCGCGGTCACGGGCCACCACCGGGAGGTCACCCGCGAGGACGTCAACCGGGCGATCGAGGTGGCCCGCGCCGTCTCGATCCCGTCCAACCGCGAGGTCCTCCACGTCGAGCGGCGCGGCTTCACCGTCGACGGCCAGGAGGGGGTCAAGGATCCGCTGGGGATGAGCGCGTTGCGCCTGGAGGTCGAGACGCACATCGTCACGGCCTCCGCGACGGCGGTCCAGAACCTCTCGAAATGCGTCGCCGCGGCCGGCGTCAAGATCGATGAGCTGGTCGTCAATTCGCTCGCCTCGGCCGAGGCGGTCCTGACCGAGACCGAGAAGGAGCTCGGGGTCGGCGTGGCCGACATCGGCGCCGGCACGATCGACCTTGCCCTGTTCCAGGACGGCTCGCCGTTCCACACCCGGGTGCTGCCGGTCGGTGGCAACAACGTGACGAACGACGTGGCGATCGGGCTCAAGACGAGCCTCCAGGTTGCCGAGGAGCTCAAGATCCGCCACGGCACGTGCGACCTGCGGGCGGTCACGGACGACGAGCAGATCAGTGTCTCGGTCCTGGGCGAGGATGCCGGGCGGACGGTCAGCCGGCTGGAGGTCTGCCAGATCATCGAGGCGCGGATGCGCGAGACCTTCGAGCTGATGCACAACGAGATCCGGGCCGCGGGCATCGGTATGCTGCCGGCTGGGATCATGCTGACCGGCGGGGCCGCCCAGCTGGCCGGGGCCGCCGAGCTCGGCCGTGAGGTCCTCCAGATGCCGGTCCGGGTCGTCGCCCCCTCCGGGATCGGCGGCCTTGTCGACACCCTGCTCAACCCGAGCTACAGCACCGCGGTCGGCCTGCTCCAGTGGGGTGCATCGAGCCTCGGGGCGGGCGAGCCGACCCGCTACGAATCGGCACCGGCGAGGGGCGGCCTGGGCCGGCTGCGCGACGCACTCCGGAGCGTGTTCCCCTGACCGATGGGCGGTGCGCGAGTGCACCGCCGCATGATCCGGTCGGCCGAATGCCGCTGGTGCCGCTGGTGCTCCGCCTCGACCCCGGCGCTATACTCCGTCCGATCCACGTACCCGTCACGGCACAGGAGCGCCAGGCGGGTTCGGCCGAACGACCACTTGCGGCCCCTTGCGGGCCTGCGCGGAGGAGACGCTCATGCCGCTGCGTTCTGATTCCGAGAACTTCGCGCTGATCAGGGTCATCGGGGTCGGAGGTGGCGGCAGCAACGCCGTCAACCGCATGATCCGGGCCGAGATGATGGGCGTGGAGTTCATCGCCTGCAACACGGACGCGCAGGCGCTCCTCCAGGCTGATGCCCCGCACAAGATCCGGATCGGCGACAAGATCACGCGGGGTCTGGGCGCCGGCGGCGACGCGACGATCGGCCAGCGCTCGGCGGAGGAGGACTCGGAGAAGATCGGCCAGGCCCTGGTCGACTCGGACATGGTCTTCATCACGGCCGGGCTCGGTGGCGGGACCGGCTCGGGGGCGGCCCCGGTCGTGGCCCAGATCGCCAAGGAGAGCGGTGCCTTGACGATCGGTGTCGTGACCAAGCCGTTCGCGTTCGAAGGCGCGAAGCGCAAGCTCATCGCCGAGCGCGCCGCCGAGGAGCTGAAGGCCCAGGTCGACACCCTGATCACGATCCCCAACGACCGGCTCAAGGATGTCGTCCAGAAGAACACCAGCATCCTCGACGCCTTCCGGGTGGTCGACGACGTTCTCCGCCAGGGCGTCCAGGGGATCAGCGACATCATCACGATGCCCGGCCTGATCAACCTCGATTTCGCGGACGTCCGGGCGATCATGAAGGACGCCGGTTCGGCCCTCATGGGGATCGGTCGCGCGTCGGGCGAGAACCGCGCTGTCGAGGCAGCCCGCCAGGCGATCGCCAGCCCGCTCCTCGAGGTCGACATCCAGGGTGCCCAGGGCATCCTGTTCAACATCACCGGCTCGTCGAGCCTGAGCCTGTTCGAGGTGACGGAAGCCGCCGAGGAGATCCGCGCGGCGGCCGATCCGGAAGCGAACATCATCTTCGGCACGAGCTTCAACGAGCGGCTCGGGGACGAGGTCATGATCACCGTGATCGCGACCGGGTTCGACGGCGGCAAGAAGCGCCAGACGGCGCGCCACGAGGCGACTGGCGTGATGGATCCGTCCGTGGCACGACCCGCGCGTGAGCGCGACTTCCTCGAGGAGCTGCAGCGCCAGCGTGACGAGGTCGCCGATGGCTACGGCTCGGGCCGCGGCGACGAAGCCGCCGCCGTGTCGGTGCCGCGGATCGAGCGCTCCGTCGAGCCTGCGGTGTCTCGCCGAGCGGCTCCCGCCTACGACGCTGAGGACCTGGAGATCCCGAGCTTCCTTCGCCGGAAGTGATCCCGGCCGGCGTGACGCCGGCGATCCACTCGCATGAATCCCGCGGAGCCAGGCGCGCGAATCGAGACCTACCGAGCGGCACACGCGGCCGTCCTCGCGCGGATCGCGGACGCCTGCCAACGCGTCGGGCGAGATCCAGCGGCGGTCACCCTGGTCGCGGTCTCGAAGACGGTCGACGCGGACCTGCTCCGGGACGCGGTGGCGGCCGGGTTGCACCTCCTCGGCGAGAACCGCGTCCAGGAGGCCGAAGCCAAGGCGCCCCTCGTTCCGGGGGCGCGGTGGCAGCTGGTCGGCCCCCTCCAGGCCAACAAGGTGCGCCGCGCGCTGGCGGTCTTTGAGGCCGTCCAGTCCGTCGACTCGGTGGCGTTGGCCGAGCGGATCGACAGGCTGGCAGGCGAGCGGCGGCCCGGCGAGCGCTACCCGATCCTGCTCCAGGTCAACGTCGACGACGACCCGGCCAAGGCCGGCTTCCAGCCGCCAGCGCTCGCCGAGGCGATCGCGCGGATCGCCGATCTGCACGCGCTCGACGTCCGCGGCCTGATGACGATCGGTCGTCTCGCGGGCGAAGCCGAGGCTGCGCGACCCACCTTCCGGCGCCTGCGCCAGCTGGCCGAGGAGGTGCGCGGTGCCGGCGCCCGGATCGGCCCCGAGCTGTCGATGGGCATGACCGACGATTTCGAGGTCGCCGTCGAGGAAGGTGCGACGATCGTCCGGGTCGGCCGGGCCCTGTTCGGCGAGCGCGAGCCGCACGAATGAGGTCTTGAGCTCCGCCAACGTCCGGTTCGCCGTCCGACTCACCCCGCGCTCCGCATCGACCCGTGTCGACGGCGTGGTCGATGGCGTGCTGAAGGTCCGCGTCGCGGCACCCGCGGTCGAAGGTGCAGCCAACGCCGCCTTGCTTCGACTCCTCGCCAACGAGCTCGGGTTGGCCCTCCGGGACGTCCGGATCGTGGCGGGGGCGCAGAGCCGCCAGAAGCTGGTGACGGCGGATGGCGTCGCCACCGAAGCGGTCATTGCCCGCTGGCCGGGCCTCCGGGTATGATCGCCACCTCGTCCGGCGCCCGGCGCGGCGTCGCGACCCTCGGGCGATTGGCTCAGTTGGTTAGAGCGTGCGGTTCACATCCGCAAGGTCACTGGTTCGAATCCAGTATCGCCCACCACATCGCAGCAGGCTCGACTTCGGCCGGTCCGCCGCGTCACGCGCCCCGACGGTTGCGCGTCTGAACCATCGAAAGCGCGCGTCCTCCGCGTGGAAGCCCCCGGTTCCTCCCCCGGGGGCTTCTTCGTGTCCTGAGGAGTTCGCAGATCAGGGCTCGGCCGCCAGGCGGCGCAGGACCGTCGGCAGGATCCCGCCCTGCTGGTAGTACTCGACGTCGATCGGTCCATCCAGCCGGGCGATCGCCTCGAACCGGCGCTCGCCACCGTCGCCACCCGTCGCCGGGTCGCGGAACGCGCTGACGC
>JAXDKX010000036.1:0-2902 GCA_034666905.1 Chloroflexota bacterium
AGACGCCGGCGAGGGCCGACAGCAAGACCGACGGGATGAGGAACGTGAGGAACAGCCCGCTGACGGCCGTGCTGCTGTCCGTGACCTCGAGCACGAGCACGGTCAGGCCGTACAGCACCATGTTGGCGCCGATCTGTGTTGCCGCCTGGGCGAGCCAGAGGAGCAGGAAGGGGCGATTCCGGAGGACGGCCGCGCTGCCGGTCTCGGCGGCGGAGATCGATTCGCCGGTCATGCCTCCGGGGCCGGCGCTCGGCCAATGGCCGCGCTGATCGCGGGATCACCCCGGCTCACGAAGGCCTCGAGGCGAGATTCGAGGCTCCGGCGCTCGAGGAGGAGATGCCGGTCGCAGGTCCGGCAACGGAGGCCGATATCGGCTCCGAGCCGATCGACGAGCCACTCTCGCCCGCCGCACGGGTGGGCCTTTCGAAGCCGGACGACGTCGCCCAGGTACAGCTCCATCACGGGCCGGGTCGTCATGGCCGCGGAGCCTATCAAAGGCGGGGTTGGCCGTCGCCCGGAATGAGGTTCCGCGTGCTTGCCGGAAGCGCCACCGTCTCGAGCGGCGTCACGCTGAGGCGAGCATCGGGATAGGTCGCTCCGATCTGGGCGATGACGCCGCCCGCCCGGGTCAGCGTGCCGACGAGAATCTCGGGGCTGCCGATCGCCCGGATCTCGAAGACGTCGCCGAGAGGCGTGTTCTCGATCGAAAGGGCGCCCGGCGCGCCCGCGACGACGACGCCCGGGACAACTCGCACGTCGGCCACCGCGATCGCCTCCGCGCCGGAATTCCGGAGCTCGTTGAGGACCTCCTCGATGCCATCGCCGCCGATCGCGCCCCGGACGCTGATCGAGATTCCCGGGCCCGTGAGACCGATCGCGCCGGACCAGGCCTGGATCCGGGCGAGATCGCCGTCGAGCTGGTCGACCGTGGTCTGGCCATTGGCCCGCGCGGACTGGAGCGACGCGGCCTGCTGCTCGAGGCCGGCGATCTCGGTTCGGAGCTGCTCGTTGCGAGTGTTCAGGTTGGCGATGACGAGCGTCAGCTCCTGGGTCGACAGGGTCGACAGGCCGGGCACCGCCGCCTGCCCCCGCAGCTGGCCGATGACGAGGATGCCGAGGATCGCGGCCACGGCGGCGATCGTGAGCTGCTCGCGTCGGGTGCGGCCGCGGCCGCGAGTGGCGCTCGTCATGGCGTCGCGCCCGGGGAGGCCGCGGGCTGGCCGAAGCGGATGGCGACCGTCCCGGCAAAGGCCGGCACGTCGACGGCGTCGCGCTGGGCCACCGCGAGGCCGAGGCCGTGATGCTCGACCCGATCGGTCACGAACTCCCGGAACGAGATCGAAGCCTGGAGCCGCGGGTACAGGTCGCCTGGCCCGATCGCGGTGACCTTGTAGGGCGGCGCGAGATAGGCGGAGTTCACGAGGACCGAGCCGCCGATGTCGAGCACGGCCGTGGAGACCGTGACGCGCTCGTCGTTGATCGAGACGGCCTCGGCGCCGCCGAGCCACAGCTCCTGGACGAGGACGCGGAGATCCTGGGCCGAGACGAGGGAATCGGAGCCGGCGCCAGGCTGGCTAGAATCCTCGAGCCGGAAGACGATGCCGGGCCCGGTCAGGCCGATGAGCCCCGCGCCAATTCGGGCCTGCTCGAGGCTGGCGTAGAGCGCCTTGAGCGAATCCCCGGATCCAGGGCCCTGCGACTCCATGGCGCCGATCTGATTCCGGAGCTCCAGGATGCGGGCCTTGAGCGCGTCCTGCTGTGACTGGAGCGACTGGGCGCTTTCGACGAGCGGCGACCGCTCCTGCGTCGTATAGCGGACCCGAGGCCCTTCCGCTGACAGCTGCGCCGCGATCAGGAAGCCGAGGACGAGGAGCGCCACGGCAAGCGTGATCTGCCAGCTCGGGATGGCCCGGGCACGGGCGAGCAAGGAGTTCACTGGGGGCGCGTCCCGCGACGTCGCCGTCTCGCCAGGAACCACAGCAGCCCGATCCCGAGGAACGCGATGAGGACGATGGCGATCCCCTCGACGATGAGGTCCGTCGCCGATGCGTCGCCGGAGGGGGTCGAGACCGAGCCCGGGACGACCGCCGCCCCACCGGGCCAGCCGGGTGGAACGGGTCCCGGCGGCGCCGGCTTCGGGCCGGCCGGGCTCGGCTCCGGCGCGCCGATGGCCTTGAACCAGCCCGCCTGGAAGCCGGCAACGTCGACGCCGAGCGCCGAATGGAATGCATCGTCATCGGACACGCCCCCGCCCCACGCATGGATCAGAATCACGAGCGCGGCCTGGCCGTACGTTCGGATCAGGTAGTCGAGCGCCGAGACGCTCTCTGCGTAGGCCAGGCTGAAGCGATCGGCGGTCGTCGGGAACTGGCCGTCGAGCGCGGCCAGCGGCATGATCGACCCATCGCCGACGGCGTTCGCGACCTGCGACCGGTCGCCGGAGACGTAGCCCTGCGAGAGATACACGGCCAGGCCCTCGTTGAACCAATGCGGCGGGGCGTGGTACGGGTTGTCGACCGCGGTGCCGAAGACGAGATGGGTGAGCTCGTGCGGGATCACGGTCCCGACCCAGGCGTCGTTCACGGCGTCGGGGCCGATGTTGGCGAGCAGCGTCCGGATGTCGGGAAACGCCACTCCTCCGACATTCTCGCGCGCCGCGGGCCCGAGGACGTCGTAGAACGACTTGGTGTCCGGGTAGATGTAGAAGTCGATCGGCGACGTCTCCGTCACGCCGAGCAGCCGGCTCGTGTCGGCAACTGCCTTGTCACCGATCTGGAGCGCCCGCCTCCCGAAGGCGTCGTCGCCCTGGGCCCAGTGAACGGTCACGTAGGTGCCGGTCAGGGTCTTCCAGGCGAACCGGGTGTCCTCGTAGCGGACCGACGCGAGCGGCCCTTCCTCGGTC
>JAXDKX010000037.1:0-4168 GCA_034666905.1 Chloroflexota bacterium
CCCTGGTCCTCGTCCTGCTCATCTATTTCGGCCTGCCGCAACTGGGCATCGACCTCGGCTCGGCCCTGTCGGGGATCCTCGCACTCGGGGTGAACAGTGGCGCCTACGTGGGCGAGGCCTTCCGGGCCGGAATCCAGGCGGTCGACGTGGGCCAGACCGAAGCGGCTCGCAGCCTCGGCATGAGCCACGCACAGGCGATGCGGCGGGTCGTCCTGCCGCAGGCACTCCGGATCGTCATTCCCCCGGTGACGAACGAGGCGACAGTTCTCATCAAGGGAACATCACTCCTGTCCGTCATCGCGATCACGGAGCTGACGCGGGTCGGCACGCAGGTGATGACGCTCACCTTCCGCCCCATCGAGGCGTTCCTCACGATCGGGCTCATCTACCTCGCGCTCAACACGATCGTCTCGCAGGCGAGCCTGCGGCTCGAGCGGCGCCTCAGGGTTCCCGGCGGATGACCATCGTGGATGACTCGGCCGCGGGCGTGCCTGACCTGGCCCTGCCCGTCGTCCAGGCACGCGGGCTATGCCATTCGTTCGGGACGACTGAGGTCCTCCGCGGCGTCGATCTCGACGTCTCCCGGTCCGAGACGCTGTGCATCATCGGCCCGAGTGGTTCGGGCAAGACGACCCTGCTTCGATGTCTCAACTACCTGACCGTCCCGGATGCCGGGACCGTCACGATCGAAGGCGAGCTGATCGGGCCACGGTCCGGCGAGAGCCTGTATTCGCGAGCGGGTCAGCGCCGGCTGGACCTGATGCGGGCCCGGATCGGAATCGTCTTCCAGCGATTCAACCTGTTCCCGCACATGACCGCGCTCGGGAACGTCGCCGAAGGGCTCAGGACCGTGCGGAAGATGCCCATCAGCGAGGCCGAGGATCGCGCCCGCGCCATGCTCGGCCGTGTCGGGCTGGCCGAGCGAGCGGCCGCGTATCCAGGCCAGCTGTCCGGTGGCCAGCAGCAGCGCGTGGCCATCGCTCGGGCCCTGGCGATGGAGCCCGTGGTCATGCTTTTCGACGAGGTGACATCGGCGCTCGATCCAGAGCTGGTCGGGGAAGTGCTGGCCGTCATGCGCGAACTGGCGGCGGACGGGATGACGATGGTGGTCGTCACCCACGAGATGGGGTTCGCGCGAGAAGCTGGCCGTCACGTCCTGTTCATGGACGGCGGGCTTGTCGTGGAGCGATCGACCCCCGCCGAGATGTTCGCCGACCCGAAGGACCCACGGACCCGGGCCTTCCTTCGCCGAATCCTGCCGACGACGGGCGTCCGGCTTTGAAGGAAAAGGGCCTCCTGGTCCGCGGCGGGACGCTCGTCCGGTCGGCGGGGAGCGAGCGCGAGGACGTGCGGATCCGTTCGGGCCGGATCGTCGAAACGGGGCCGGACCTGGCCCCGGATGGCGATCCGGTGCTCGATGCGGCCGGGTTGCACATCCTGCCCGGGGTTCTCGACGCCCATTCGCACCAGTGGGAACAGGGTCTCGCCGCCCGCCCGGACTTCCGCGACGACACGGCGTCGGCCGCGGTTGGCGGCATCGCGACCATCCTCGATCATCCCCTGACGCCACCGGAAATCCTCGATGCGGATCGACTCCGGGCGAAAGCCGAGCTCGGCGAGCGAACCTCGTTCGTCGACTTCGCCCTGCACGCCGGAGCCTCGCCCGATCACCTCGATGACATGCCCGGACTGTGGGCGGCTGGGGCCGTGGCCTTCAAGGTCTTCACCTGCGAGACGGGCGTCCCGATGGCCGGGTTCGTCACGACCGCGACACGGCGGGCCGTCCTCGAGCGAGTCGCGGCGCTGGACGCGATCACGCTGGTGCACGCCGAGGACCAGGCGATCCTCGATCGGGGGCGAGCTCGGCTCGAGATGGAGGGCCGGACCGAGGCGGCGGTGTTCGGGGAGTGGCGGACGCCGGAAGCGGAATCGGTCGCGGTCGACGAGATGTTGTCGCTGGCCACGCGAACCGGGGCGAGAGTCTATTTCGTCCACACGAGCCTGCCGGAGGCGGTCGAGGCGGTAGCCCGCGCCCGCGCAGCCGGGACCAGGGCCTGGGCCGAGACCTGCCCCCACTACCTTGTCCTCACCGACGCCGACATCCGCGAACGTGGCCACTGGGCGACGACCTCGCCGCCGGTTCGCGACGGGGCGCGCCAGGCGTTCCTGCGAGACCAGCTTTCCGCGGGGATCAGCGTCGTCGGGTCCGACCACGGGTCGGTGCTGCCGGAGAACAAGGCCGGACGCGACGCCTTCCACGGGCAGCCCGGGTTGCCGGGCAACGAGACCATGGTCCCGATCCTGCTGGACCTCGTCGCGCAGCGCGTGATCACCATCGAGCGCATGGCGGCTCTGCTCGCGGAGAATCCGGCACGACTCTTCGGGTTGTTCGGCCGGAAGGGGGCGATCCGGACGGGCTTCGATGGCGACCTGACCATCGTGGATCTCGCGGGCGAAACGGTGCCGAAGGCCGCCGAGATGATCGGCGTGGCAGGCTGGACGCCGTACGAGGGAATGCACTTCCGGGGCCGGGTCGAGGCGACGGTCATCCGCGGTCGTATCGTGGCCCAGGATGGTCGCCTGCTGGTCGAGCCCGGTGTCGGTCGCTGGGTCCCGCGCCAGCACACATCGGAGGATCCGACGCGATGACCGAGCCAACCGAGATCCACGTACCGGCCCGGACCGGTGTGGCCTTCCGGGTCGATGCCGGGACGATCATCGAGATCGTGGACGTGCAGGGCGAGCAGCCCGCCGACTTCTGGGCGTACTACGAGAACGACCTGTCCGAGTACCTGTCGGCGCCGCACACGCGGATCGGCAACATGAAGCTGATGCCCGGGGTGGGGGATGCGTTCCTGACCAACCATCGGCGGCCGATCATCCGGATCGTCGAGGACCCCGTGCCGGTTCACGACTTCCTGTCGGCCGCGTGCGATCGGTGGCGCTACGAGGAGCTGGGCCAGCTCGGGTGGCATGCCTCGTGCCAGGAGAACCTCGAGCTTGCCGTCGCTCGCGCCGGATTCGGCCGGGTTGTCTGTCCGCAGCCGTTCAACATCTGGACGAACTTCCACCTGCACCCAGACGGCACGTTCGAGATCCAGCGGCCGGGGACGAGGGCTGGCGATCACATCACGCTTCGAGCCGAGATGCCCTCCGTCATCGCCGTCTCCGCCTGCCCCCAGGACATCACGCTGACCGCGGGCCTCAATCCAACCGACCTCCTCATCCGCCTCCGATGACGGTCCGGAGCGACACGACCGTGGCGGGCGGGTTCGGTGGTGGCTGGGACGCCCGGGCTGGCGAGCTGATCACCGTGATCGACCTCGAGGGCGAGCAGACCGGCGACTTCGTGGCCTTCGTTGCCGCGGACCCGGAAGAGTGGCTCAGTCCTGTCCATTGCCGGGAGGCGCTGCTCTCGATATTCGTCGGCGACGGCGACCGCCTGGTATCCAACCGGCGCCGCCCGGTACTGGAGATCGTTCGGGACGACGTCGGCGTCCATGACGCGACGATCCCCGCCTGCGATCCCACGCGCTACGCCGTCGAGTTCGGCGTCCCCGGGCACCGCAACTGCCTGGAGAACCTGTGGGAGCCGGTCCGTGACCGCGGCGTGGCGATCGAGCGGATGCCCGAACCGCTCAACCTCTTCCAGATCACGCCGGTCGTGGGTGACGGGCGGATCGGGCTCAGCGACCCGGTGAGCCGGCCGGGCCAGCGGATCGTGCTTCGCGCCCTGGTCGACCTGTTCGGGTCGCTGTCGACGTGCCCCCAGGACATCATTCCCGGCAATGGCCTGCGCCCGACGGCCATGCGGGTCGTCGTCGGCGACGCAGCCTTCGAGGGGTAGACGATGCCGTTGCTGATGGTGGATCCGGTGCCCGGGCCGTTGCCGACGGAAGCGGACGTGGCGGTTCCGGCGGGCGAGGCGGCAACCGTTGCGGTTCGGCAAGGGCAGCTGCTGAGCGTCGTGGCGCCCGCCGGCGGGCAGGCGGCGGCCCTGTTCGCGTGGACCGAGGCGGATCCCGGGGAGTGGCTCTCGCCGCACCACACGCGCGTGTTCGGCGGGACGTTCGAGCTCCGGATGGGGACACGGCTGGTGACGAATCGGCGCCGGCCGATCTTCGTCGTCGGGCGGGACAGCTTGCGCTGCCACGACCTCCTGCTGCCT
>JAXDKX010000038.1:0-4432 GCA_034666905.1 Chloroflexota bacterium
CGCGCTCGGGGTGGCGATGTACACGACGGACGCCGCGGGCCGGATCACCTTCTTCAATGCGGCCGCGGCGGACTTCTGGGGTCGGCGCCCGGCCCTCGGTGAGGAATGGTGCGGCTCGCTCAGCCTGCTCTGGCCGGACGAGGTGCCGATGCGGCATGACCAGTGCCCGATGGCCATCGCCCTGAAGGAGCAGCGGCCGGTCCGTGGCGGCGAGGCGATTGCCGTGCGGCCCGATGGCACGCGGGTCCGCTTCGTCCCGTACCCCACGCCGCTGTTCGATGACGATGGGCGGCTCATCGGTGCCGTCAACGTGCTCGTCGACGTCACCGAACGCCATCGAGCCGAAGAAGACTCGAGGGTGGCGACTCGGGCGCTTGCCGCGTCCAACGCGGTCAAGGATGAGTTCCTCGGCCTGGTCTCGCATGAGCTCCGGACGCCCGTCACCACGATCTATGGGAACGCTCGGCTGCTGGAGGCCCGCGGCGCGGAGCTGGACGAGTCGGTGAAGGCATCGATGCTGGCCGACATGGCGGCCGATGCCGACCGCCTGCATTCGATCATCGAGAACCTCCTGCACCTGACCAGGCTCGGGTCCTCGGCGCCATTCGAGCTCGAGCCGCAGGTCCTTGACCGGCTCGTCGAGCGGACCGTGCGTTCGTTCCAGGCGCGCCATCCATCCCGGGAGATCAACCTGCTGGTCTCGGGGCACGGGGCGGTCGTGCAGGCAGAAGAGACCTACCTTGCGCTGCTCGTCGAGAACCTGATGAGCAATGCGGACAAGTACAGTCCGCAGGAGACGCCGATCGAGGTTCGCGTGACCGTCGTCGGAGACGAAGCCGTGGTCCTCATCGCCGACCGCGGCATCGGCTTCGGAGAGACACCGCCCGAGCGACTCTTCGAGCCGTTCTATCGATCGCAGGAGGCCAAGTCTGCCGCGAACGGCCTCGGCATCGGCCTCGCGCTGTGCCAGCGCATCGTGCTGGCCCTCGGCGGACGCATCTGGGCCAGTCCGCGCCAGGGTGGCGGAGCCGAGATCGGCTTCGCGCTGCCGCACCAGTGGGGGCCTGACGACCTGGCCTGACGATCTGCCTGACGCCGCCGGGGTGACGGTCGGTCAGCGGTCCGCTGGCCACCCAGCTGCAGGCCCCGGCGGGGACGACGGCAAGCCATCCCAGTCTGAACGGCCCGGAGCGAAGACATCGATGACGACCGCGCCGTCGGGGCCGACATCGACGTGGTGTGCAGCCCCCGGCGGAATGCACCAGGTGCCGCCCGGCCCCAAGGCACGCGTCTCCTCGTCGATGGTGAACGTCACCTGACCCTGGATGACCATGCCGATCTGCTCATTGTCGTGGCGGTGCTCGGGTACCTCGGCGTTCGCCGCGAGCTCGACCAGGGCGAAGGTCAGGCGCTCGCCTTCGACGCGGCGTGCTCGAACGGTCGTCCCCCACACGTCGATGATCGGGACGGCCTGGATGTCGACGAGTCTGCTCACTGGACCTCCTGGTCAACCGCTGTGTCGACCGAACGATATCGCCGCCGAATCAGCGCTGCATTCCTGACAAGAACTGGCATGTACTGGCGAGACAATGACGGCGTCAGAAACGATCGAATCGGGTCGTCCAGCCGGAGGTCAAGCGCCATGTTCCAGGTAGTCCTCGCCTATGTCATGCAGGCCGACCGCGAGCGGGAGATCGCCGACCTGAATCGCCAGCGGCGCCTGCTCAAGCCCGAGACTCCTGAGCCGGAAGCGCCGGCCGTGCGCCTGCCGGCCACCAGGACGAGCGCGGACCCCTGCGCGCCCCGGGTAGGCGCACGAGTCCCGGGGAGCTGAGCTGGTCTCCGCGGGAGGATTCGCTGGCGGACGGAGCAACCGGGGTCAGGCCCGCAGTCGCTGGCTGAGCCAGCGGAGCTTGGCGATCTCGTGAAAGACCCCGCCGCCTTCGTGATCGTTGAAGGGGTAGTTGCGAATCTCCTTCGGCCCGCCATACGCGTTGAATGCGGCGTAGACCGTTGACGGCGGGCAGACCTCGTCCATCAGACCGACCGAGAAGAGCGCTGGCGCGGTCGCACGCCGGCCAAGGTTGGCCACATCGAAGTACGACAGGGTCGTGAGCGCCCGGTCAACGTGGTCTCGGTGCGCCTTCAGGTAACGCACGATCTCGCCATACGGGTTGGTGTCGACGAACGTGATGGCGCGAGGGAAGTCCGCCAGGAACGGGACATCCGGCATCGCTGCCATGATCCCGGGCGCGAGCGCCGCCACGGCGAGGCTGATCCCTCCGCCCTGGCTGCCGCCGGTCACGGCGAGCCTCGATGGATCGACGGCCGGATGAGTCCGCGCCGCCTCGACCGCGCGAACCGCGTCGGTGAAGACCCGACGGTAGTAGTAGGTCAGCGGATCGAGGATCCCCTGGGTCATGAAGCCCGGATGGAACGGGGCGCCGGCCGCCTCGGGGTCCGGCGTGTCGCCGACCGCCCAGGTCGAACCCTGGCCCCGGGTATCCATCACGAAGTGGGCATAGCCGGCAGCAGCCCACATCACCCGCTCGTGCGGCAGCCCGCGACCGCCGCCGTAGCCGAGGTATTCGACGACCACCGGCAACGGCCCGGGCCGGCCGACAGGCACGTGGAACCAGCCACGGACCGGCGATCCGCCGAAACCAGCGAACGTCACGTCGAAGCTCGAGATCACGGCGAGGCCGTTGTCGATCGGCTCGAACCTGGCGTCGAGGTCGTGCGCGGCGGCCTCGGCGAGGGTCGTCGACCAGAACGCCTCGAGATCGAGCGGGACGGCGAGTTCGGGCGCGTAGCCTCGAAGCCTGTCCAGGGGCATGTCGGACTGGGGCAACGACGGTCTCCCTTGCGACGTGACCGACAGCGTAGCCCGAACGCGGCTCCGCGCGTGGGCCGCCGGCGGTGACCAGGACGAGGGTCACGATCCGGCCCGGGGGCTGCTCCACGGCGGACATGCTACGGCAGCGGGCCCGCGAGCCCGCTGCCGTCTGCGATGGCCCGCCAGGCCGGCGGGAGCCGGGTCAGTTGGCGACGATTCCGAACGGCGCCGCGCCACCCGGGATCGCGATCGGCGAGGAGGCGAGCTCGGTCAGGTCGCCGCCATCGACAGCAAACGCGCTGATCTTCGCGGCGCCCGCCCCGACGACGTAGAGGTAGGAACCGCTCGGGTCGAGCCGGGCATCGAATGGCCGGAGGCCGGTTGCCAGCTTGAAAGGGGTGCTGCCGAGCAAGGTCAGGCCGCCATCGGGGGCGATGGCGTAGCTCGAGATCGAGCCGCTGCCCGTATTGATCGCGAACAGGTAGCTCCCGTCGTGGCTGACCTCGACCCAGCACGGGGCGGTCTGATTGTCGGCGAACGGCGAGGCGCCGATCGGCGCCAGCGTCCCGTCGCCGGCCACGTCGTAGGCAGAGACGCTCCCCGCCAGCGCGCCGTCGTGGGCGTTCGAGACGAACAGCTGGTCCGGGTTGGTTGGCCGGAAGGCGCTGCCGAACGGACCGATCCGCTGCGCGGCGAACGGCGAGCCCGGCGCCGCGATCAGTTGCCCCGCGCGGTCGACGCTGAAGCTGTCGATGAACGATGGACCGGCGTTCGGGCCGACGCGAGTGCCGACGAGGTGGCGGCCGTCGCCGCTGAAGAGGACGTGCCCCGGCAGGGCGTTGTCGGGCAGCCCGTAGGTCGATCCTGGAATCGGGCGCAGCTGGCCGCCGGCGTTCAGGGTGAAACCGGTGTAGTTGCTGCCGCCGGCCCCCGCATTCGCGACGAAGACGAGGTCGTCGTGGACGGCGAGGCTCAACGGCGTGGTGCCTTGCGAGCTCTCCAGCGAGACGAGATCGAGGGAGCCGTCGTGCCTGACCTTGAGGACCGAGATCTGGTTGCTGGCGGCGTCCACGGCCAGCACGTACCGGCCGTCCGCCGAGAACTGGATCGCGCCGGCCGAGCCGATTGGGCTGCCGGTCCCGGCGCCCCCGGCGGCGAATGGTGAACCGGCAATCGGGGTGAGGGTCCCGTCAGCGTGACGGTCGAAGCCGGCCACGGTGTTCTGCGCCGCGGAGTTGTTGTTGACGTAGACGTGGCCGACGACGCCCGGGGCGGTTGACGCGGCATACGCCCCGGTCGCGGAACCGATGAGGAGCGCGGCCAGGGTGCCACTGAGCGCAACGAGGCGCGTGAATCGATGCATGGGGAGGTTCTCCTGGGTATTGGGGTTCACGGCGGGTGGCCACCCAGGCGCACCTTGCCGGTCGCCGGTGACGAGGGCGTGACGGTTGGTTGACGATCGCGTGACGATCCGCGGCGACCGTCCTCGGCTCATCGGACGCGTACGATGCCGGCCATGCGCTTGACCTTGCCGGGCGCGCTGGCCGTCGTGCTGCTCGGCAGCCTGCCTGGGCCAGCCTCTGCCGTGGCACTGAC
>JAXDKX010000039.1:0-3298 GCA_034666905.1 Chloroflexota bacterium
GATGCGCCGCTTGAGATGGCGCACCGTCATCTCCAGCACCTCGTGCCCGACGCCGATTTCGTCGGCGAGTTGCAGGCCGATCCAATGGTCGCGGCAGGACGACAACGCTCGTTGCGCTGCAGCGCCAGAGCACAGCAGCGCCTCTGAAGGCACGCGCACGTTCGACAGCGTCACGCGGGATTGCCGGTCGCCGCCGGTCGGGCTCATCGCGTGCAGCGTCACCCCCGCAGAGTCAGCGTCGACGACGAAGATGCCGGCCGTCGCGGCCGCGGCCTCGAACGGGTCGATGAGCCGGGCTACGACCAAGATCTTGCCGGCACTGACGGCCTCGGCGACGAAAGCCTTCTCGCCGTCAAGCCGCCAGTCCCGGTCCTCGGCCCGGGCCTGTGTGCGGAACCCGGCGACGTCCTCGGTCTCGTCTGGTTCGGCCACAGCGAGGCTAACGAGTATTTCGCCGGCGCACAGCTCCCGGAGCAGCCCGGCAGCGAGCTCGCTGTCCGGTGCCACCTCGAGCAACAGATAGGCGAGGGCATTGGTTACCTGAAAGGTGTTGGGCATCAAGCCGCGGCCGAGCTCCTCGGTGAGCACCGCGAGATCGGTGAAGGAGGCTCCAGATCCACCGGCCGCTTCCGGCACAGACAGTCCGAGCCAGCCGAGTTTGGCCGCTTCTCTCCATAGTTGATCGGGGTGACCGGATGCGGAGGCGGCGATCTCGCGTATCGCGGTCGAGTTGAGGCTGGTCCGGCGGAACTTGCGCGCGATCTCGATGAGGTCGGTCTGGACGTCATCGAGGCCGAGCTTGTGGATGCCGGACGGAAGTGATTCGTCCAGCTGACGATCGGTCAGGACTTGCGATGCCTTGGGCAGGCCGAGGCCACGGCTCGCGATCATGTCGCGCTGCACCTCGTTCGCTCCGCCGGTGAAGCCCAGCCGGATCGCATCACGCACACCAATTTCGATGAGCCCGCGCACCGGTGCGGTCGGGTCCCCATGGGTCAGTTGCCCGTGCATGCCCAGTTGCACGGTGGCGATGTCTGACAGCCGCGTCCTGAGCTCGGTGATCCAGATCTTCAGTGCCGACGCCTCGTAGGTGGTCTCGTGTCCCTCGTCGAGGGCGATGGCGGCGCGCAGCGACAGGAGGCGGGAGGCGTGCAGTTCAGTTTCCAGGCGCGCGATCTGGTCGCGGACGATGGGGTCCGAGGCGAGCAGTCTGCCCTTGCGCACGGTGGTGTTCAGATGCGCGATGAGCATGGCGAGCAGTCGGACGACATCGCCGGTCTCGCCCAGAATGAGGCGCTCGGAACCGAGGGCGTGCGTGATGTACTTCCAGCCCGAATTGAGTTCGCCGACGAGGCTGGACGCCGGCACGCGGACGTTGTCGAAGAAGACCTCATTGGTCCGATGCTCACCCCAGGTCCAGATCGGACGCACGGTGATCCCGGGCGAATCCATCGGCACCAGGATGATCGAGATGCCGCGGTGCTTCGACGCGGACGGATCGGTCCGGACCGCGAGCCATTCGTGGCTGGCCACGTGGGCTCCGCTGTTCCAGATCTTCGACCCGTTGATCACGAACTCGCCGCCGTCGAGCACGGCGGTGGTGCGCAGGTTGGCCAGATCGGTCCCGGCCTCGGGTTCGGAATACCCGAGCGCGAACTCGCTCTCGCCTGCGGCAATGCGGGGCAGCCATTCTTGCTTCATCTCTTCGCTGGCGACCCGCAGCAGCGTGGGTGCGATCATGGATGCCGCGATCCCGACCTTCGGCAGCCCAGCCTTGCTTACCTCGTCGAGCAAGATCCACTGGTCGACGTACCCCATCCCCTGGCCGCCGAACTCCTTCGGCAGGCCGGGAGTGAGCCAGCCCCGCTCACCCAACGCGTGGCGCCACGCCATGCCCTCGGAGAGCCCGCTGCTCTCGTAGGAGGTGCTCCAGTGATCGAACAGCGCCGGATCGGCAGTCGTGCGGATGAACTCCCGGACCTCCTCACGCCACGATTTCTGAGCGTCAGTTAAGCCGAGCCTCATGCCGATACCTCCAGTCGTCCGTAGCGTGCACGAGTCATTCTCCGAGCGGCAGCCGCACGGTCGCCGCGCCCGTCGAGCACATCCCGTCCTCCGTTGACAGCTGCAGGTCCAGCTCGACCACGAGCCATGAACCGTCCTTGGCCAGAGATCTGATCGCTCCCGTCACCTCGAGACTGCGCCCTAAATACACGGGCGCCCGCATACGCAGGCTGAGTCTTCGCAATTCGCCCGAACTTCCGGTGAAGTCGGTGATGGTCCGATCGAGCATTGCCTGCTGAAAGAATCCGTTGGCGAATGCCGTGCTGAACCCACATGAGCGGGCATAGGCCTCGTCGAAATGAAGCGGGTTGAAATCGCGCTCGCCGCCGGCGGCCACGACCAGGCGTTGCAGGGTCACCGCCATGGACACCGACGGGATGCGCTCACCCACCGCCCGATTCGACCAGCGGGGCGGCACCTCTCGACTTGTCACCTGGCCTGCTCGGAGTCCGCCGGTTCTGCATAGCCGTAAGCGAACGTGGTCACGATCGTCACGGCAAGCGGCTCGTCCCGCTCGTTGAAGGACTCCACCTTCTCGGAGACTCTGAAACCGGTGCCGAGGCGATTGGTGCTGGGAGCGATCTCGGTGATCGTGTTGACGAACGTGACCTGATCTCCCTCATAGAGCGGCGTGATGAACTCGTGTTCGACTGAAAGGTTGACCGACTTGGTCGTGCCCAGCGCGAGCGAGACCATGACGTACTGGTGGGGGAGGAAATGCCTGTCCGGGGCCCATATCGGGCTCCGCATGGCTGTCAGCAGGTAGGTCGCCGGAGCCCTGACCCGCGCAGCTCGACGTCGGTCGTAGCGAGGATCGGCGTTCTCGCTGAACTCGCAGAAGTAGCCAATCGAGGTCGAGTCGACCGCGTAATACGCGGGGCGGCGTGGGCCCGGCAGCCCGACGATTGCCTTCACGTCGTCGGGAATCTCGCGCGGCGCGGATGCCACCTCCAAATCGGTGGGCGGCTCGGGCAATGGCATCAGTCTCGAATCGGCTCGAACTTGTAGAGCACGAGGTCGTGTTCGGGAATCGGTTCGTACACCACCTTGACTGGCATCCCGATGTAGCAGTCCTCGGGTTCGCAGTCGATGATGTTGCTGAGGACGGTCAGGGCGCGGGGCTTCTCATCGAGTTCGATGTGTGCCCAGATGTGCGGGGTGTCGAAGCTGGGCAAACCCCGGTACACAGCGGAGAATGTGTAGACAGTCCCGCGTCCGCTCACCGTGGTCCACT
>JAXDKX010000040.1:0-2776 GCA_034666905.1 Chloroflexota bacterium
TGGCTGTGCCACCCGAAGGAGCCGCCCGGAGCGAGGACGCTCTCGGTCATGATGACGTCGGAATCGCCCTTCGTCCGAAGGTCGAGCTTCCAGTCGCCGGTCTTGATGTTGAGGTTGACGGGGGCGAGGGTGCCGGTCGCGATCGACGTGGTGGTCACCATCGATGCGGGGGTGGCCAGCACGATCCCGGCGATTGTCAGGGCAGCGATCGCCGCCGCGCCGATGGCCAAGAGAAGGCGCTTGCGCATGGGTTCTCCTCGATGTCTCGTGTCTCGGCGGAGCGTCTGCCCGCTTCTGCGAACCTACGAGGACATCGATCCCCCGCCAACCGTACCTGCAGGCACATGCGGGGGATGCAGGCACCCCAGCAGCCGCCCGCGGTGGGGTCTGCCTTGAGCAGCGTCAGTCAGGGCCGGGCGGGCAATACCCTCGAACGACATCGGGAAATGCATCGGTGTCGAATGGCTTGACGATGTAGCCGGCAAAGCCGGCGTCGAACAACCAGTCGTCGCGGGCATCGAGCGGCAAAGCGGTCATCGCCACGATCGGCAGGCGTGATGTCCGCGGCTCCGCCCTGAGCTTTCGAACAGCGTCCGTGCCGTCGGCATCGGGCAGGCGCAGGTCCATCAGGACGACGTCCGGCAGATGCTCGGACGCGAGCGCGATCCCCTCCGCGGCAGTCGCGGCCTCGAGCGTCCGAAACCGGGCGGCACGGAGGACGTCGCGAGCCAGCTTCCGGTTTCTCTCATTGTCGTCGATGATCAGGATGAGCGGGAGGTCCGACATCGCCAGCGTATTCTCCGCCCATGGACATTCGGCTCGTGCTCGCCGAGGACCACTACCTCGTCCGTGAAGGGGTCCGGAGCCTGCTCGAGGCGGAACCCGGGCTCGAGGTCACGGCGGTCTGCGGAGATCTCGACTCGCTGCTGGAAGCCGTGGATCGCGAGAGCCCGGACGTGGTGGTCACCGACATCCGCATGCCCCCGGGCCATTCGGACGAAGGAATCCAGGCCGCGAGGCGACTTCGGGAAACGAACCCGGACATGGGCGTGGTCGTCCTCAGCCAGTACGCGAACCCGAGCTACGCCCTTGCGCTGCTCGACACCGGCAGCGCCGGGCGCGCCTACGTGCTGAAGGAGCGCGTCCATGACCTCGACCAGCTGGTCGCCGCCATCCGCGCTGTCGCACAGGGCGGCTCGCTAATCGACCCGAAGGTGGTGGACGGGTTGGTGGCCGAGCGGGCGCGAGCGGCGACGTCTCCGCTTGGCCAGCTGACCGCTCGGGAGCGGGACGTGCTGCGGAAGATGGCTGAGGGCAAGAACAATGCCTCGATCGCCGAGGACCTTGTCGTGACCGAGCGGTCCGTCGAGAAGATCATCAACTCGCTGTTCATGAAGCTCGGGCTGACGTGGGAGCCGGCGATTCACAAGCGCGTCAAGGCGGTCATTCTGTATCTCGCCGAGAGCGATCAGAGTCGCCCGGACAACGGCA
This sequence comes from Chloroflexota bacterium, assembly GCA_034666905.1. Classification (GTDB taxonomy): domain Bacteria; phylum Chloroflexota; class Limnocylindria; order Limnocylindrales; family CSP1-4; genus SPCO01. Next base: position 1,492 of record JAXDKX010000040.1, read on the forward strand.
GCCAGCCATGAACACGCGAGCCGCCCTCGTGCCCGTCGTCAACACTGACGCGGCCATCCAGTGCCTCGATGCGATCGCGCAGACGGTCGAGGCGGCTTTCAGGTAGGGGCCCGGCCACCGTGACCTCGAAGGTCAGCGCGCCATTCGTGTCCAGCACGCTGATCGTTGCCGTGGACCCTCGTGGCGCGGACGAAAGCGCCTCGACGCAGAACGAGTAAACGGCAGCAGTGATCTGGGGCGAGTAGCCGGCACTCGCCCGAACGTCGACCAAGGCGGTGACGCCTGCGCTCTCCGCCGCGGACCTCAGGGCGCTGGCGAACCCGCGCGCTTCAAGGAGGGGCGGATAGACCATCTGCGCCAGTTCCGTGGCTTCGTTTAGCGCCTCCCGAACGTTGACCGCCATCTCGTCGAGCAGCGCTTTCGCGGCGGCCGGATCACCCGCGATCAGCCCGGCCAGGCCGCGAATATCGATGGCGAGTGCGACCAACTGTTGCTGAACGCCATCGTGGAGGGCGCGCTCGATGATGCGCCGGTCGGCGTCCGCGGCCTCGACCAGACGCCTCCGCGACCTACGAAGCTCCTCTACCTCACCCTGCAGTCGGTCGACGGCATCCTGCGGCCGCTCGCCAAAGCCAGAGCTCGACACCGCCCCGCCTTCCGTGAGAGCCAGCTGCAACACTCAGACACGCCATCTGGCGCGTCGGATCACCGTATCACTCTGGATCAGGCTCTCTCGGCGATCAGACCAATCGCTGCCCCTCGATCGGTAATCGCAGGCGCCGATCTCGCCGTGCGCGGTCGTAGAGTTCTGCTCGTGGTCAGCGAGTCGATCCTGCGAACCCCGCTCTGTGCGAGCATCGGGATCGACCTGCCGATCGTCCAGGCTCCTATCGGCCGGGTCGGTGGTGCGGCTCTTTCAGCAGCCGTCTCGAATGCGGGCGGGCTCGGGATGGTCGGCTTGTCATACGCCACCGACACCGACATCGCGGCCACGTTTCGCGAGATGTCTGAGATGACCGCGAGGCCGTATGGGGTCAACCTGATCCTGGCGCGCGATCAGCGACACCGGCTCGACCTTACCCTCCAGGCCGGTGTTCGACTCGTCTCCTTCTTCTGGGCCGAACCCGAGCCGGGCAGTCCGTATGTCCGAGAGGCGCACGCGGCCGGTGCGTTGGTCCTATGGACGGTCGGCAGCGCCGATGAAGCGCGTCGTGCCGTCGATGCCGGTGTTGACATCATCGTCGCCCAGGGGCTGGATGCTGGCGGCCACGTCTGGGGCCGGGTC
>JAXDKX010000041.1:0-3109 GCA_034666905.1 Chloroflexota bacterium
GCGATCCGGCGGCAGTCTAGGGGTCCGATGGTCCGGTCAGCGGAGCACGATGAACGCACCGATATCGACCGGGCGTTCGTCACGTCCGATGGCGGTCAGGCGCTCGTGACGGCGACCATCCGTGCGCGAGCCCGGCCGGAAATCCGAGCCTTCAGGGCCGAGCTTCGGGGATTCCCCGCCTATCAGTCCGGGCTACTCCCCGATGACCGACCAGAGGAAGCCCATCATGATGAAAAAGCCGCTGAACAGCGCGATCAGGCCGATCCCGCCGTAGGGCGAGTTGGCCCCCTCGTGCGGCACGAGCTGCAGGCCGATCCCGAACACGACCGCCCAGCCGATGAACAGGACGGCGAACAGGAACTTCCCGTTGGGGCCGGTGATCTTGCGGACCCAGCGCGACCCGCCTTCGACGGTCATCGCCGAGCGCAGGATGATGAAGATCATCGCGATGACGATGAGGGCCGAGATGCCGAACGGGATGGGCTGCTGGAAGGCGACCAGGAAGAGCTGCACGGGCGGATGCTAGCAGATGGGCATGGCCCGGCAGCGGCCCGCAACGGCGTCCACCGGTACGATGAATCCCGACGTGACCTCCTTCGATCGACTCGGCCGGTTTGTCGTGCGACGAGCCTGGTGGATCGTCGCCGCCTGGGCGATCGTGCTCCTCGTCGCGATCCCGATCGCACCCCGCGTGACCGGGCAGCTGAGCGCCGGCGGGTTCATCCTCGACGACCTCGAGTCGTCGCGCGCCAAGTCGCTCCTGGAGAAGGAGCTCGGGGTCCCGCCCTCGGCGCTCGTCATCGTGGTCAGCAGCCCAACCCTTCAGGCCCACACGCCGGCGTTCGAACGCGCCGCCGCCGACGCGGTGCGCGATGTCGCCGGCGCGCCGCATGTGGTCCGGGTGGTCTCGCACCTCGTCTCGCCGCGCCAGGTCTCGGCGGATCGGCACACGGCCTACGACATCGTCTTCCTCGACCTGCCCGCCGATAGCTCGCCGGACGCGCTGCCCGTGCTGCGCGAGCGATTGCGGCACCCAGCGGGGATCATCGTGGAGCTGGCCGGAGGTCCAGCCTTCTATGGCGACGTGCAGACGGTCTCCGAGTCCGACCTTCGCCGTAGCGAGATCATCTCGCTGCCCCTGGCCGGCCTGACCCTCCTGCTCGTCTTCGGATCGGTCGTGGCGGCGGGCGTGCCGCTCGTGGTCGGCGGTGCAGCGGTCATCGTCGCACTCGCCGCGATCTTTGTCGTCGCCTCGTTGACGCCAATGAGCATCTTCGTGCTCAACCTTGCGACGTTGCTGGGCCTCGGGCTCGGTGTCGACTACTCGTTGCTGATGACCAGCCGTTTTCGCGAGGAGCTGGCGTTGCGCCCGGATCGAGCCGATCGCGTCCCGGAGGCGGTGCGGGCGACGGTCGCAACCGCGGGGCGAGCGGTGTTCTTCAGCGGGCTCACCGTCCTCCTGGGACTCCTCGGCCTTGTCCTCTTCGAGTTCATGATCCTGCGCTCGGTCGGGATCGCCGGGGCCATCGTCGTCGGCCTGGCCGTCGCGTCCGCGCTGACCCTGCTGCCCGCGATCCTGACCATCGTCGGCCCGCGAATCGATCGCCTGGCCATTCGGCGGGTGGCAGCGAGACCCGACTCGGATGGACCATGGGCCCGCCTGGCCCGGCGAGTCATGCGCCACCCCGTGGCCGTGCTCGTCCCGACCCTCGGCGCCATCGTGCTGCTCGGCTGGCCCTTCCTTCACGTCCGCTTCAACGCACCCGATTCGTCCATCCTGCCGCCGTCCGTGCCGTCCCGGGCCGCCTTCGATCGGCTCCAGCACGAGTTCGGCGAGGGCGAATTCGCTCCCATCGTGCTGGCGATCCGGACGAACGGGTCCGCTACCACTCCCGCCAACCTGGCGGCGCTCTATGACTACTCGCGCCGGCTCCAGGCGGATCCTCGGGTGACGAGGATCGATGGCCTCGTCGACGTGGACTCGAGGCTGACGCTCGACCAGTACACCCTGCTCTATGGCGACCCGAACGGCCCGCGAGATCGATACATCCAGGCCACGCTGGCCGCAACCACAAAGGGCAGCCTGACCGCCTTCACCGTGTACACCCCGTTCGGTGGCAACCGCGATGAAGGCAAGGCGCTGGTCGCGGCGATGCGGGACCCAAGCGGGCCGATCGCTCCACCCGCCGGGATGACCGTCCTGGTCGGAGGCGGGGCCGCCGATGTGACCGATGTCGTGGCGCGGGTCCGGGCCGACTTCCCCCGGACGGCCCTGTTCATCGCGATCTCGACCTACCTGGTCCTGTTCGTCCTGCTGCGGTCGGTGATCCTGCCGGCAAAGGCCCTGATCATGAATACGCTCTCGATCGTCGCCAGCTTCGGGGCGCTCGTCTGGATCTTCCAGGACGGCAACCTGTCGGCGCTACTCGGCTTCCAGCCGCTGGGATTCGTCGAGACGACCCAGCCGGTGATCCTGTTCTGCGTCCTGTTCGGGCTGTCGATGGACTACGAGGTCTTCATCCTGTCGAGGACCAAGGAAGTCTGGGACCGGACCGGCGACAACCCCGAAGCCGTGGCTCGCGGCCTCGAGCGCAGCGGCCGAATCGTGACCTCGGCCGCGCTCGTGGTGGTCGTCGTCGCCAGCTCCTTCGCGTTTGCCGACATCGTCCTGATCAAGGCGCTCGGGGTCGGGATGGCGATCGCGATCGCCCTCGACGCGACGGTGGTCCGGGCGCTGCTCGTGCCGGCCACGATGCGACTGCTGGGCCACTGGAACTGGTGGATGCCCGCCGCCCTCGAGCGGTTCGTGGCGACCCGGCTGCCGGCGTCCGAGGCCGAGGCCGAGGCGGCCTTCCGATGAGAAGGGCCCGTGGCTGGCCGGCCGCCGTCCTGCTGGGCATCGTCGTCCTCGTCGGAGGCTGCACGGCCGGCGGTGGGCCAATCCTCGCCAACCCGACCGCGGCGCAGCCGTCCGTCGCCGCCCCGACCCCGCGACCGAGCATGCTGCCGGACCCGGTCCCGGTGGTGCTGCCTCGAGACGATGGACCCCACGATCGACTGACGGAATGGTGGTACTACACCGGCCACCTGCGCACCGCCGACGGCGCTC
>JAXDKX010000042.1:0-3070 GCA_034666905.1 Chloroflexota bacterium
TCCGTGCATGCGCTCGATGCCGTCGCGGACGATCGCCGCCAGCTCGTACGCGAACGCCGGATCGTAGGCGCGCACGTTCGGGACGGTCGAGGACAGGATCTGGCTGTGACCGTCGTCGTGCTGCAGGCCCTCGCCGGTCAACGTAGTCCGGCCCGCGGTGGCGCCCATCAGGAAACCGCGGCCGCGGGCGTCGGCGAACGCCCAGATCTGGTCGCCGGTCCGCTGGAACCCGAACATCGAGTAGAAGATGTAGAACGGGATGGTCGCCAGGCCGTGACTCGCATAGGAGGTCGCGGCGGCCTGGAAGCTGGCCATGGAGCCGGCCTCGGTAATTCCCTCCTCGAGGACCTGGCCGTCGGTCGCTTCGCGATATGACAGCACCAGCTCCGAGTCGACCGGCTCGTACTGCTGGCCGAGCGCCGCATAGATCCCGACTTCCTTGAACAGCGGATCCATCCCGAAGGTGCGGGCCTCGTCCGGGATGATCGGCACGATCCGGGGACCGAGCTGTGGATCGCGGATCAGGTTGCGCAGGATCCGGGCGAACACCATCGTCGTCGAGACCGGCGTCGCGCTCCCGGCCGCGAATTCCGCGTCCACGTCCGGCGCGGGCGCGGGCAATGGCGCGGATCGCACGACCCGCCGAGGGATAGGCCCGCCGAGGGCGGCGCGACGTTCGCGGAGGTATTCCGCCTCCTCCGAGTCCGGGCCTGGATGGTAGTACGGGGCATCCTTGAGGGTCGCGTCGGGAATCGGCAGCTCCAGCCGGTCGCGGAAGATCCGCAGCTCGGCCTCGTTCAGCTTCTTGGCCTGGTGGGTGATGTTGCGGGCTTCGACTCCGGGCCCGAGCGTCCAGCCTTTGACGGTCTTGGCCAGGATCACCGTCGGGGCATCCTTGTGTTCCGTCGCTGCCTTGTAGGCCGCATAGACCTTGCGATAGTCGTGGCCGCCGCGGCGCAGCTTCGCCAGGTCGTCGTCGGACAGGTGCTCGACCATCTTGCGCAGGCGCGGATCCGGGCCGAAGAAATGCTCGCGGATGTAGGCGCCACCCGCGACCGAGAACTTCTGGAACTCGCCATCGAGCGTCTCGTTCATCTTCTGGACGAGCACGCCATCCACGTCGCGGGCCAGGAGCTCATCCCATTCGCGGCCCCAGACCACCTTGATCACGTTCCAGCCTGCGCCACGGAAGGCCGCCTCGAGCTCCTGGATGATCTTGCCGTTGCCGCGCACCGGGCCATCGAGCCGCTGGAGGTTGCAGTTGACCACGAAGGTGAGGTTGTCGAGCCCTTCGCGCGATGCCACGCGGAGCGCCCCCAGGGACTCCGGCTCGTCCGTCTCGCCATCACCCACGAACGCCCACACCCGGGAGCCCGACGTGTCGAGCAGTCCGCGGTTCTGCAGGTAGCGGTTGTAGCGAGCCTGGTAGATGGCGCTGATCGGTCCGAGGCCCATCGAGACCGTGGGGAACTCCCAGAACTCGGGCATCAGCCGCGGATGCGGGTACGAGCTCAGGCCCTGACCCGGGACGGTCTCGCGCCGGAAATGGTCCAGCTGGTCGACGGTGAGGCGGCCCTCGAGGAAAGCGCGGGCGTAGATCCCCGGCGCGGCATGGCCCTGGTAGAAGATCTGGTCGCCGTTGCCGTTGCCGTCCTTGCCCCGGAAGAAATGGTTGAAGCCCACCTCGTACAGCGTCGCGGCCGAGGCGTAGGTCGCCAGGTGCCCACCGATCCCCGAGAACCTGCTGTTGGCCCGGAGAACCATTGCGACCGCGTTCCAGCGGATCAGGCGACGGATCCGCCGCTCCATCTCCTCGTCGCCCGGAAAGTACGGTTCCTGCTCGGGGCTGATCGTGTTGATGTAGCGGGTCTGGGTCAGCGGCGGCAGGCCAACCTGCAGCTGGCGAGCCCGCTTCAGCAGCTTGTAGATGAGGAAGCGGGCGCGCGTTTCGCCCTCCTGGGCAACGACCTGGTCCAGCGACGCGAGCCAGTCCTCGGTTTCGGCGGGATCGATGTCGGGAAGCTGGTGCTTGAATTCGTCGAAGTACATGGGGCCCAAAGGGTAGCCCATCTCCTCGCGGATCGGACGTTGCAGGACGGTCGCGTCGCGCGGCCGACCCGCCGAACCGTGTAATGCCGCTGCAACGGATCTGCAAGGTGCGCCCACCACGGACGGGACGCACCAGGGGCGATGCTGGACGAACAACGACATGCATCCAGCCATGGAGGCCCTACTCCAATGACCGAACGAAACACGTCGACCGACCGCGAGACGGTCGTGGTCACCGACAGCGGCCGATCGGGCGGCGGATCCGGTGCCGGCATCATCGTCGGCATCCTCATCGTGATCATCGTCCTGGCCGCGATCTGGTTCTTCGCGCTTGGACCGCGCAGCAGCGGGACCACCAACATCAACGGCCCGACCATCAATGTCGAGGTGCCCTCTGCGGCGCCGGCCTCGGAGGCACCCGCGGCCTCGTGACCGTTTCGAGGCAGGCCCGGCGGGAAGCCTGCTACCTTCAGCAACCAACGACAATGAGGAGTTGAGCGTGAGCACCCAGCCGCTCGTGCTCGTCGCCGACGACGAGCCCCGGATCACCAAGCTGGTCTCGATCGCGCTCGGCGAAGAGGGCTTTCGAGTCGTCACCGCCAACGGCGGCGAAGAGGCCCTGGCGAAGGCGGAGGAGGTCCGCCCCGACATCGTCCTGCTCGACATCGTGATGCCCGATCTGGACGGCATCGAGGTCATGCGCCAGCTTCGCGAACGGCGGCCCGTCGCCGTGATCCTGCTGACCGCCAAGGGATCGACGGCCGACAAGGCCAAGGGCCTGGACCTTGGGGCCGACGACTACATCGCCAAGCCCTTCCATCCTGACGAGCTGGCCGCCCGTGTTCGTGCGGTGCTCCGACGATCCTCGGGCGCACAGCCCGGCTCGGGAGTCCTCAAGTTCGACGACGTCGAGATCGACCTGGAGCGACGCATGGTCACCCGCGGCGGCGAGCTCGTGCAGCTTTCGCGGACGGAATGGCTGTTGCTCCAGCACCTCGCCGCCAATGCCGGCAAGGTCGTG
>JAXDKX010000043.1:0-3104 GCA_034666905.1 Chloroflexota bacterium
CGAGATCGGTCTTTGGACCCGGCTGACCGGATCGTCTGGCTCCAGGGGGCGGTCGTTCGCCGAGGCGGCCGAACCATCCTCGGCCCGCTCGACTGGGTCATCGGCCGGGGCGAGCGCTGGGTCGTGATCGGACCCAATGGCTCGGGCAAGACCACGCTCCTGTCGATCCTGGGCCTCACGCTCTGGCCGACGTCGGGGACGGTCGACGTCCTTGGCCGGCGGTACGGACAGGTGGATTCCCGCGAAGTCCGACGCCGGATCGGCGCGGCCGGAAGCGCCGTCGAGATGGCGCTCCGCGACGATCTCACTCCGATCGACCTGGTCATGACCGCCCGCCACGCCGCCACCGAACCGTGGTGGCACGTCTTCACCGCCGCCGATCGGGCTCGGGCGCGTGGGCTTCTCGAGCGACTCGGGCTCGGCCTTGTGGCCGAGCACCCGTTCGGCACCCTATCGGCTGGCGAGCGGCGGCGCACGTCGATCGCCCGGGCGCTGATGCCCGATCCCGATCTCCTCCTGCTCGACGAGCCGGCCGCGAGCCTCGACCTCGGTGCTCGCGAGACGTTGCTGCGCGACCTGTCGATCCTGGCGGCCGAGCCGCGACCGGCGGCGATCGTCCTCGTCACCCATCACGTCGAAGAAATCCCGTCCGGCTTCTCGCACGGCCTTGTCCTCTGCGCCGGGTCCGTGGTCGCCGCCGGACCATTGGACGACGTGCTGACCGACGACGTGCTCGGCCGGGCATTCGACCTTCCGATCCGGGTCGAACGGCGCGACGGACGGACATGGGCCCGGCTGGATGACCGCGACTGACACCGGAACGTCACATCGCGCCCCGATGATGGTGACGTGACGACCTCCGTTGCCCCTCGCCGGGTCGACTGGCAGCCGGCGCTCACCGGCGCCGTTGCGGCGGCCGGAGCGCTTGGCGTCTCCGAGCTGCTGGCGGGCATCCTCCCCGGTGCAACCTCCCTGGTCGCCGCGGTCGGCCAGGTCGCCATCGATCTCCAGCCGCGCGGCGCGAAGGACGTCGTGGTCTCCCTGTTCGGGACGAACGACAAGCTCGCGCTCGAGATCTTCGTGGTCGCGGTTGGCCTCCTGATCGGAGCGGTGCTCGGCATCCTGGCTCGGCGGCGTTTCGAGCTCGGCGCGTTGGGATTTGGGGCCTTCGGGGTGATCGGCTTCCTGGCCGCACTCGGCGATCCACTCGCGACTCCGAGCATGGCCGCCGTGACCGCAGCCGTGTCGGCAGGCGCTGGCGTCTGGCTTCTCGACTCGCTGGCGAGTCGAGCCGGTCTGCGGCCGGTCCGGGGAACGCCGGCCGCCGGGATGCCCGACTGGTCGCGGCGCTCGTTCCTCATTCGCGCCGCGGGCGTCGGCGTTGCCGCGACGGTGGCGGGTCTCGCCGGACGTGCCCTCCTCGATCGCCAACGGGTCGCACCGGCCGGCGCCGGGGCGGCGCTGCCGCCCGCATCCGTATCCGTCCCGGAGCTTGCGGCCGGCACGGACCTCTCGACCTCCATCCCCGACCTGACGCCGATCGTCATGCCGAACGACCGCTTCTACCGGATCGACACCTCGCTGCTCACGCCGGTCGTGGACACGGCCGGCTGGACGCTGCGGATCCACGGAATGGTCGATCGCGAGACGGTCCTGACGTGGGAAGAGCTCATCGGATTGCCGATGTTCGAGCAGTACGTGACGATCTCTTGCGTCAGCAACGAGGTGGGCGGCAATCTCGTCGGCAACGCGAAATGGACCGGCATTCACCTGCGCGACGTCCTGGAGATGGCGGGCGTCCAGGCGGCAGCAGACCAGTTGGTGGGTCGGTCCGTGGACGGCTGGACGGCCGGGATGCCGACAGCGTGGGTCATGGACCCGGGGCGTGAGCCGATGATCGCGCTGAAGATGAACGACGAGGCACTCCCCCCGGCACACGGCTATCCAGCTCGGCTGATCGTCCCCGGCCTGTATGGGTACGTCTCAGCGACGAAGTGGCTCAAGGAGCTGGAGCTGACCACGCTCGACTCGTTCGACGGCTACTGGGTGCCCCTCGGGTGGGCAAAGGAAGGCCCGATCCTGACCCAATCCCGGATCGACACCCCGCGCGGCGGACAGGTTCCGGCCGGCCAGGTCCCCATCGCCGGCATCGCCTGGGCCCCCGATCGCGGCATCTCCAGGGTCGAGGTCGGCATCGACGGGGCATGGAGTGAGGCACGGCTCTCGAATCCGATCTCGGATGCCACCTGGGTCCAGTGGGTCTACGACTGGACCGCGCCGCCGGGCGACCACGTGGTCACCGTCCGAGCCACCGACGGCAAGGGCGAGACCCAGCCCGAAACACGAACGCCGCCGGCACCGGACGGTGCTCGCGGTTGGGATTCCATCTCGGTCCAGGTTTCCTGACGACGCCGAAGCGGCGATCGCGGGATCCGCGCGAATCGGTATAGAGTCCGGGCATGCCTCGACGACGCTACCTGTTCGATCCACCCGAGCGGTTCGTGGCCGGAACCGTCGGCCAGCCCGGCGATCGCACGTTCTTCCTCCAGGCCCGAGATGGGCCCCGCGTGGTCAGTGTCGTGATGGAGAAGGTCCAGGTGGCCGTGCTGGCCGAGCGCCTCGGCGAGCTGCTGGCCGAGCTCCAGCGACGCGGGGTCGCCCAGGCAGAACTGGCCGACGCGGCAGCGGCTGACGACAGTGGCCCGCTGGACGAGCCGCTCAACGAGGCCTTCCGCGCTGGATCGCTGACGCTCGGCTGGGACGGGGGCGCCGGTCGGGTCCTCGTCGAGGCCCGCGCCCAGTCCGAGGACGGTGAGGCGATCGACCCGGACGAGGACGACGACGAAGACGAGGACGGGCCGGACCTGCTGCGGGTCCGGATCAGCCTGGACGCAGCGAGATCGTTCGTCGCTCGGGCGGGTCGCGTGGTCGCATCGGGTCGCCCGCCGTGCCCGCTGTGCGGGGCGCCGCTGGACCCGCAGGGCCACATCTGCCCGCGCCAGAACGGGCACTACGTCAACTAGCCGCCTGAGACCGCCGAACCCCGTGCTCGACCCGGCGACGACCCTGGAAGTGTTGCGCGAGGGCGACCTGGAGATCGTCGG
>JAXDKX010000044.1:0-2686 GCA_034666905.1 Chloroflexota bacterium
AAGGTCGCCGCCCATGCCGTGTCCCAGCCGAGGACCTCGAGCGCCGACGGAAGCTCGACCACCTCAGCCGACTCGCTTGAGCTTGCCGGTGCGCTTGGCGTAGCGCTCGGCTCGACCGAACGCCCAGAGGCCGAAGGGGATGAACAGGCAACCCATCACGACCAGCGGCCAGACGTCGCCGAGCAGCTCGTTGACCGGCGTTCCATGCAGGAGCCCGGCGCGGACGCCGTGGAGCACGTAGGTGGCCGGCGACAGGTGCGACAGGACCTGCATCCAGCCCGGCAGGATGTCGATCGAGTAGTAGACGCCGCTGACCAGCAGCAGGCACGACTGGAGCACGAACGTCATCTGCGCGCCGCGCTCAACGTAGAGCAACGGGAGGATGGCCGCGAGCATCCCGATCCCGACGAAGCTGAACGAGCCGAGGAGCATGAACGCCACCACGGTCAGGGCGTTCGCTCCCTGGAGCTCGAGCTGCGGAAAGAACAGGAGCAAGGCGACGAGGATGACCGAGGTGTGGACGAGGCCGTAGACCATGGCGTACAGGACCGATCCGAGCAGCTGCGACCAGCGCCGGATGGGCGCCATCATCGTGTACTCGAGGGTCCCCTCCCAGCGCTCGACCGAGATGGTCTCGGCGATCCAGCTGAAGACGACCGACAGGTAGTTCCAGAAGATCGCTCCGACCATCAGGGTCAACAACAGCGTCGGGCTGCCCTGGTCTGCACCGATGAGCGAGATCGACAGCGCACCCGCGACCGAATAGACCAGGAACGCGAGTTCCCAGCCCCAGTAGCGGCGTGTCAGGAAGAAGTTGCGCTCGATGAAGGCGTACGAGGCCTTCAGCTCATGGGCGACGATGGTCACGGAAGTGGCCTCCTGGGGAGTGAGCTGGCCCAGCCCTCAGCGGGGCCGAGCCAGCTCGAATGGTTGCTCCGCCGCAAGCCGGGTGCCGATCGCGATGATCCGGTGACCCAGGCTGCGACGAATCGATCCGGCCGGTTGGATGACGCGACGCCGTTCGGCGGCCGCTGCCATCTCCTGGTCGATCCGCTCGTGCCAGAAGCGGTAGTGCAGATCGAGATGCGTGCGCATTGGTTTCTCACCTCCTTTCAGTCGGATTCGCTGCCGTCCTCGTCGACGTCGTCGTCGAGCGAGCGGCCGGTGAAGGTCATGAACACGTCTTCCAGGGTTGCCGGGTAGCCCTGCCGGCCCGCGACGAGGGCGATCAGGCCGTCCGGCGTGTCCTCCGCGACGACACGTCCGTCGTTGAGGATCGTGATCCGGCCGCACAGGCGTTCCGCCTCGGCCAGGTCATGGGTCGTCAGGACGATCGTGGCGTCGTGGCTCTCGCGGAGCTCTTCGATGAATGACTGGACATCGAGCTTGGACCGTGGGTCCAGGCCGGTCGTTGGCTCGTCGAGGAGCAACAGGGTCGGGCTGGTCAGGAGCGCTCGCGCGATCGAGACCTTCTGCTGCATGCCTCGACTCATCTGTTCGATGGGCCGGCTGGTCCGGGCGGCCGCGATGCCAAGCCGGGCGAGGATGGCCAGGGCCTCCCGCTTCGCGGTCGCGCCATCCAGCCCGTAGAGACGCGCGGCGAAGAGGAGGTTCTCCATCGGGCTCAACTTCTTGAAGAAGGCGGCGTCCACGCTGACCCGGTTGATCAGCCGCTTGACGGCCATCTCGTCGCGCACGATGTCGTGGCCGAAGACCTCGACCCGACCCTCGTCGAGGGTCAGGAGCCCGCAGATCAGCCGGATGAGGGTCGACTTGCCCGAGCCGTTGGCACCCAGGATTCCCTGGATATCGCCGCGCTCCAGGCGCATCGACACGTGCGAGATCGCGACGACCGGCTTGCGCTTGCGACCAACGAGGAACCGCTTGCTGGCGTCCTCGATGAGGAGGGCAGGCAGGGCGGCGCGACGATCGTCGGGGGATGCAGGCGGCAATGCCAAACCGGGCGATCCGTTCTTCACTTCCGGGTTCATGGTGGCGGTCACGGTGGGTGCTCCAGGTGCTGCGATGAGGGGTCCGACCTGACGGGCGACGCCGGTGGGTCTCGCGGCTCCTGGTGTCCGGGCCTGCCAGCCGGGCAGGCACAAGGGCATCAAAAAAGCCGGGGGCCCATCTGGCCCACGGCTCTGGTTTCGTCCGGAAGGCGGTCCTGCCGCCTGCGGCTAGCTCGAGATGGGCACAGATCTCCCGACCGCATCGGCGCCGGTGGGCGCAAGGCGTCGGGGGAGGAGCGTCTTCGTCATCATTCGGAGCCGCCTCCTCTTGAACTCGATCAATGCACGCGACATGCGAGCCGGTCGGGAGTCTACCCGCCGCGCAGAAGGGGTGTCAACCCTGTGAACGGGCGGGCTCCGCGAGGCGCACGGCCGGCGTCAATGCGTCCAGTCGACTCGTTTCGCGGCGGCGGATTCGGGATGTCCAAGGGCGTTTGACGCTCTACGCAGCCGGGCCTACGCTGCGGTTCCGACCCATCTTCCTCGCCACTCGTGGAGTCATCGTGGCCGACACCTCGTCCGTGCGGGGCCGGTGGGCCTTCCGCCCCGTTCCGCCGGAACCGCGCTCGATCACCGAGCTGATCCGTGCCGGCACGCTCGACGCGGAGCTCGCAGCGACGATCTGGCTGCTGCTGGAGGCTCGCGTGCCCCTGCTGGTCGCGGCGGCGGGGCAG
>JAXDKX010000045.1:0-4548 GCA_034666905.1 Chloroflexota bacterium
GGTGGTCGCGCGCGGCCGCCAGCACGTAACCCCTGAGGATCCATGTACGCAGTCATCGAGACCGGCGGAAAGCAGTATCGCGTCGAGGTCGGGACCGAGCTCGAAGTTGAGCTGCTCGACGTCGAGCCCGGCAAGACGATCACGCTCGAGCGTGTCCTGCTCGTCGCCGACGGCGCGGACGCCACGATCGGTCGCCCGCTGGTCGCGGACGCTGCCGTCAGCGCGGAGGTCGTCCGCCAGACGCGTGGCGAGAAGCTGATCTCCTTCAAGTACCGTCCCAAGGCCCGCAGCCGGGTCAAGAAGGGCCACCGCCAGGAGCTCACCGTCCTGCGCATCGCCGACATCACGTTCGGCGGCAAGAGCGCGGCGAAGACGGCCAGCAAGGCGCAGGACGACGCCAAGACGGAGCGCCAGCGCCTCGAGGAGGCTGCAGAGACCCAGGCAGCCAAGGACGCGAAGCTGGCGGCGAAGCTCGCCGTCGGCGTTGAGGCCGCCGCCAAGCCGGCAGCCAAGGCCACCACAGCCACCAAGACGTCCCCGGCCGCCGCGGCCGGGAAGAGCGAGGCGAAGGCCGCCGCCAAGCCGGCCAAGGCGACCGCCGCCAAGCCGGCCTCGAAGCCGAGCGCGGCCAAGGCGACCACGGCCAAGGCGACCGCCGCCAAGGCGCCGAGCCCGGCCAGGACCTCAACCGCGGCCAAGCCCGCCGCGCCGAAGGGCGGAGCCAAGGCATCCGCCGCCGCCAGCGCCAAGCCGGCCGCCGGCAGCGCCAAGCCGGCCGGCAAGACGGCGAAGCCGGCCGCGAAGGCACCCGCCAAGGCGGCAGCCCCCAAGCCGAGCCGCACCACGAAGAAGGACGAGTAGACGAGATGGCACACAAGAAAGCGGGCGGCAGCGTCAAGAACGGCCGCGACAGCGTCGGCCAGCGACTTGGCGTCAAGGCCGGCGACGGCCAGCTCGTCACCGCCGGGTCGATCATCGTTCGCCAGCGCGGGATGACCTTCCTCGCTGGCCCGGGAACCGGCCTCGGCAAGGACTACACGGTCTTCGCCACGGTCGCCGGCAAGGTCAAATTCGAACACGCCACACGCCTCAAGAAGCGCATCCGGGTCGAGGCGGCCGAACCGGCCACCACGAGCGCCTGACCTACCCGGAGAGAGCCGGCGACCACCGGCTGGGCGATGGCCCGGCACGGACGGCGTCGGAGGAGAGAACCACGTGAAGCCCGATATCCACCCCAAGTACTACCAGGCCAAGGTCCACTGCGGCTCGTGCGGGACCGAATGGACGGTTGGCTCGACGCGCCAGGAGTTGCGCGTCGACGTCTGCTCCAACTGCCATCCGTTCTTCACCGGCACCCAGAACATCATCGACACGGCTGGCCAGGTCGAGCGCTTCCAGAAGCGGCTGGAACGGCAAGTCAGAAGCTGAGCACGGTTCACCGGCCCTCAGTTCGCCAGCCCGGGCCAGACGGCCACGCTGAGCCCAGCCGGTAGACTTCGCTCGATGCCCAGCTTCAATTACGGCGGTCAGGCGCTCATCGAGGGCGTCCTCATGCGCGGTCGCGATGCGATCGCCGTCGCCCTTCGCCACCCCGACGGCCAGATCGTCTACGCCACGGAGCGGCTGGATTCCGGCTTCCACGGGTCGCGCTGGGCGAAATGGCCGCTGATCCGCGGCCTGGTCGTCCTGTACGAGACCCTCGTCGTGGGTACGCGCTGGCTCGTGCGAAGCGCCAATCTGCAGGCACAGCAGGATGGTGTGGAGCTCGGCCGGGGCGCCCTCGCCCTGATGTTCGGGATGACGCTCCTGGCCGGTGTCGGGATCTTCTTCCTGCTTCCGCTGCTGGTCGCCACGGTCACCGCGTCGAAGGTCGAGAACGGTCTCGTCCAGCACCTGATCGAGGGCCTGGTCCGGGTCGGCATCTTCCTGGCGTATCTCGTCCTGATCGGGCGAGCGCCGGATATCCGACGCGTCTTCCAATACCACGGCGCCGAACACATGACGATCCACGCCCTCGAGGCCGGCGACCCGCTGACGGTCGCCGCCGTTCGCAAGTACCCAACGGCCCACCAGCGCTGTGGGACCGAGTTCCTGGTCGTCGTGATCCTGCTCTCGATCGTCGCCTTCTCGGTGGTCGGCCGGCAGGAGCCGCTGGTCATGGTCGGCAGCCGGATCCTGCTGATTCCCGTGATCGCCGCCGTCGGATACGAGATCCTGCGCTTCGGCGCGAAGCACCGGGCGAACCCGCTGGTGAAGGTCCTGCTCTACCCGGGCCTGGTCGTCCAGATGATCACCACGAAGCAGCCGACCGATGACATGATCGAGGTCGCCATCGTCTCAATGGAGCAGGCCCTCGAAGCCGACGGGGAGCCCGTTCCGGCGGGCTCCGGCAACTTCGTGCGCGAGCCGCTTCGGCTGGGTCTCCCGACCCCCGGCGCCGGGCCTGCCCTCGCCCCGCCGAGACCGACTGCCAGCCCGCTCGACCCTCCGCCGGGGTCGTGAGCAGCCTCGACGCCAAGCTGGCCGAGGTCGCCAACCAATACGACGCTCTCCAGGCCGAGCTGGCGCAGCCGGAAGTCTCCTCCGATCCATCCGAGCTCCGGCGCCTCGGCCAGGAGCTGGCCCGCCTCGAGCCGTCCGTCGCGGCCTTCCGCCGCCTCGAGGCGACCCGAAGCGAGCTCGCGGGTGCGCGAGAAGTCCGCGGCTCCACCGACGCCGACGACGAGCTGCGAGCGATGGCCCGCGAGGAGATCGACCGGCTCGAGGCCGACGAGACGCGCCTGCTCGAGGAGCTCAAGGTCCTGCTCCTGCCGCGCGATCCGAACGATGATCGCGACGTCATCCTCGAGATCCGCGCGGGTGCCGGCGGCGGCGAGGCGGCCCTCTTCGCCGCGGAGCTCTACCGGATGTATGTCCGCTATGCGGAGCGCCATCGATTCACGCCTGAGCTGCTCAGCCTCAGCGAGACCGGGATCGGCGGGATCAAGGAGGCGATCATCCAGGTCCACGGCGACGGGGCCTACAGCCGCCTGAAGTTCGAGGGTGGCGTTCACCGGGTCCAGCGGATTCCCGCCACTGAGTCCTCGGGCCGCATCCACACCTCGACCGTGACCGTCGTCGTCCTGCCAGAGGTCGACGAGGTCGAGATCGAGATCGACGAGGAGCGCGACCTCCGGATCGACGTCAAGCGCTCGTCCGGCCCCGGGGGCCAGTCGGTCAACACGACCGACTCGGCGGTCCGGATCACCCACCTGCCAACCGGCCTGGTGGTGGAGATCCAGGACGAGAAGAGCCAGCACAAGAACAAGGCCAAGGCCCTGTCCGTGCTCCGCTCGCGGCTCTACGACCTCGAGCTGCAGAAGCAGCGCGCGGCGGACTCCGCGGCACGGCGGTCGATGGTCGGCTCGGGTGATCGTTCGGACAAGGTCCGCACGTACAACTTCCCGCAGGATCGCGTCACCGACCACCGGATCGGCAAGACCGTGCACAACCTGCCGGGCGTCATCGACGGCGACCTCGACGACCTGATCGACGCGCTCGTGATGGCCGATCAGGCCGAACGCCTCTCGACCCTGACCGACGGCGACGCGGCCTGACGCGACCGCGCATTCCGTGAATCCGTCGGCGACCGAGACGACCGAGGCGCTCCTTCGCGAAGGCGTCGAGCGGCTGCGTGAGGCCGGGTCGGAGACCGCGCGCCTCGATGCCGAGCTGCTCCTGGGCCATGCGCTGGGCGTGGGCCGGACCGTCATCCTGGCCCATCCCGAGGCGCCGGTTGGTTTCGACGCGGCCAGCCGCTACCGATCGGATCTCGACCGGCGGGCGGCCGGCGAGCCCGTCGCGTACCTTCGCGGCCTGAAGGAATTCTTCGGCCTGGCCTTCAGCGTCGACCGGCGGGCCCTGATCCCGCGGCCCGAGACGGAGCGGCTGGTGGAGCTGGCCGAGGCGGAGGTCGTCCGCCGTCTCACGGCCGGTCCGAGAGCGGCTGACGCTCGGCCGCTGCGCATCGTGGACGTTGGCACGGGGAGCGGGGCGATCGCGGTCACGCTCGCCGTCCGGCTTCGCGGTCTCGGGGCATTGGCGGCCGTCGAGATCGACGCGGTCGATATCTCTCCCGGCGCGCTCGACCTGGCTCGCGAGAACGCCGTCGCTCACGCCGTCGCCGAAGCCATCGCCTTCGACGTGGCGGACCTGCTCCCGGCGGGGGGAGAGGCCGCGGTGGCCGGAGACCCGCCGTACGACCTCATCCTGGCCAACCTTCCGTACGTCCGGCACGACGCCATCGCCGGCCTGCCGGTCGCCGCGTCGTTCGAGCCGGCCCTCGCGCTCGACGGCGGTCCGGACGGACTGGCGGTGATCTCCCGCCTCCTGGAGAAGCTGCCCGAGGGCCTCGCCGACGGCGGGTTGGCCCTGCTGGAGATCGGTGGCGACCAGGGCGAGGCCATCGTCGAGCGTTGCCGCGACCTCCTGCCCGGCTGGGCCTGCGACGTGATCCCGGATCTCGCCGGGCTGCCGCGCGTGGCCCGCGTCAAGCGCGTCTGACGCGCA
>JAXDKX010000046.1:0-3102 GCA_034666905.1 Chloroflexota bacterium
GGCCGGAATCGCCATCCGCTCAGGCCGTGGCGGCGGAGGGCAGCTTCTCGATCCGGATCGCGGTCGCCTTGAACTCCGCCGTGCCCGACTTCGGGTCGGTGGCGTCGATCGTCAGCAGGTTGGTCGCGACGTCGTCCTGGAAGTGGAGGGTCATGAAGGTCAGACCCGGCCGCAGCGACTCGTCGATCCGGGTGGCGACCTCGACCTGTCCGCGGCGCGAGACCACCCGGACCTTCTCGCCCGCGGCAAGGCCGTAGCTGGCCGCATCTTCGGGGCTGATGTCGAGGCTCTCACCGCGCCGAAGCGGCGACGTGTAGCCGGCGGTCTGCACGCCCGTGTTGTAGGAGTCGAGCCGCCGCCCGGTCGTCAGCCGGATCGGGAAGTCATCGTCGAGCTTGTCGACCGGTGGGTCGTGGTCAACCGGGACGAACGGGACCCGATTGCCGGGAACCGGATCCTCCCAGAGGCGCGAATGGAGGAAGAGCTCACCCGGGTGGCTTTCGTCGTAGCACGGCCATTGGAGCCCGCCCGCGGCCTCGAGGCGCGCATAACTCATTCCGGCGTGGACCGGCGAGAGGCGACGGACCTCGTTCCAGACCTTCTCGGCGTCTGCTTCGCCCCAGGCGGCGCCCATTCGGTTCGCCAGGTCGAAGATGATCGCCAGGTCGTCGCGGGCACCGGCTGGCGCTTCGACCGCCTTGCGGACTCGCTGGACGCGCCGCTCCGAGTTGGTGACGGTCCCCTCGGCCTCGGCCCAGGCCGCCGTCGCCGGGAGGACGACGTCGGCCAGCTGCGCCGTCCTGGTCAGGAAGAGGTCCTGGACGACCAGGAGCTCGAGGCCCGAGAGCAACCCGATCGCTCGCTTCTGGTCCGCCTCGGACTGGACCGGGTTCTCGCCGATGCAGTAGACCGCGGTCAGGTCGCCGCGCTCCATGGCATCGAACATCCCCGACAGGTGCCAGCCGCGCTTCGGCGGGACCGCAACGCCCCATTCGACGTCGAATTTCGAGCGCAGGGCGTCATTCTCGACGTGCTGGAAGCCGGTCAGGCGATCTGGCAGGGCCCCCATGTCGCCGCCACCCTGGACGTTGTTCTGGCCCCGCAACGGGTTGACGCCGGAGCCGTACCGCCCGACGTGACCGGTCAGCAGGACCAGGTTGATCAGGGACAGGACGTTGTCCACGGCGTTGTGATGCTCGGTGATGCCGAGGGTCCAGCAGATCATTGCCCGTGGCGCAGTGGCGAGCGAGTGCGCGAGCTCGCGGATGGCGTCGGCAGGTACGCCAGTCTCGCGTTCGGCGTACTCGAGGGTGTAGGACTCGACCTTGGCCTTGTAGGCCTCGAAGTCGACGGTCGCGCGCCCGATGAACTCGCGGTGTTCCAGGCCGGAGGCGATGATCTCGCGTGCGACCGCGTTGGCCAGGGCGATGTCGCTGCCGACGTCGAGCCCGAGCCAGAGGTCGGCCCACTCCGCCGACGACGTGCGGCGCGGATCGACCGCGATCAGTCGGGCGCCGTTCCTGACGCCGCGCAGCAGGTGGTGGAAGAAGATCGGGTGCGTCTCCCGGGCGTTGCTGCCCCAGAGGACGATCAGATCGGTCTCCTCAGCCTCGCGGTATGAACTTGTGCCACCACCGGCACCGAAGACGGTCGCCAGACCGGCGACGCTCGGGGCGTGTCAGGTCCGGTTGCAGCTGTCGATGTTGTTGCTGCCCAGCACGGTCCGGCTGAACTTCTGCGCCGCGAAGTTGACCTCATTGGTCGCCTTCGAGCAGCTGAAGGTGCCGAATGTCGTCGAGCCATGTGCCGCCTTTGCGGCCTGGAACCCGGCGACGGTCCGCTCGAGCGCTTCGTCCCAGGTCGCGGGACGCAGCTCGCCGTCCTTCGTGTCGCGCACGAGTGGCTGGGTCAGTCTCACGTAGGGTTTCGCCACGGTTGGCCTCCTGCGGGTGCCGACTCGTGGAGTGTAGCGCGGGGTCTACTCCGGGCCCGGTCCTTCCGCGGCGAGCCGGAGGCTGCCCCAGCCCTCGCGGAGGATGATCGCGGCCACGAGCAGGGCGGCGATCGAGTCGGCCCACCAGAACCCGAATGCGTCGGACAGCGCGAGGCTCACGAGGCTGAACCCGGCGAGCAAGGCTGCGACGGCGGTGAGGAGGCTGTCGGCTCGCAGTGCGCCACTCGCCAGCGATCTCGCCACCCGGAACTTGGCGATCGCGAGCGGCGGGAGGACGACCAGCGATGCCAGCAGCAGTGCGATGCCAGCGGTCGAACCCTCCGGGTGGGCCTGGCCAAGCAGGGCCCGAACGCCGGCGATCGCCAGGTACAACGCCAGGACCACGAGTGCCAGGCCGACCAGGCGCTCGGCGGCATGCTCGACCCGGGCTGCTCGCTCCGGTTCGCGCGACTCCACGCGGAATCGCCAGACGAGCGCCGCCGATGCGAGCGAGTCGATGACCGCGTCGGCCCCGAAGCCGAGCAATGACAGCGAGCCACTCAGCAGGGCCGCGTAGACGGCAACGGAGCCCACGAGGCCACTCCACGCGATCGAGAGCCCCGATAGCCAAAGGGCACGACTTAGAGATGTCGCGCGCGTCACGATGCGCCCGTCCCCGTTCCCGGATCTGGCGCGTGCCGCGGGAGTCGGAGCGGTCCGGCATCGATCTCCTCAGCCGCCTCGAAGTCCTCAAACGCTGCCTGGCCGGCCGCTTCGGGCTCGAAGAACGTCGTCGCCAGGAGCGTTGGCAGCACGGCACTCAGGATGACCACGGTGACCAGCACCGTGTAGACCGGTTGGTCGATGTAGCCGTTGGTCAATCCGTAGAGCGCCGCGATCGTGCCGAACGTTAGACCGGTCGACATGAGCAGCGTCGTGTAGTTCGCGTCCCGGGTCGGCATCCCGAAAGCGCGCGCCACTGGCCAGACGCCGATGACCTTCGCGCCGACCTTGACGGCCAGGAAAAGCGCGACAAGTCCTGCCCCCGCGATGACCGCAGGCAGTGAGACGTACAGGCCAGCCTTGAGGAAATAGAACGGGGTCAACAGGGAGAAGGCGGTCGCCCGCATTCGGTGGACGAGCACCCGATTGCCCGTGAACACACCGGC
>JAXDKX010000047.1:0-4681 GCA_034666905.1 Chloroflexota bacterium
TCCAGATCACCTCGTAGGTCCCGGCCGCGAAGTTGCCGCCTGCGCTGATGACCAGGGCCGCGATCAGGCCGCGGTTGAGGAGCCGCATCGGCGTCCGCTGGTCGGGGCCGGCGCCGCGGTCGTTGGCAGTCGCCGCCGCTGCGCGCCGGGCGATCGACGGCGAATCGGGCGGGAACTCGGTCGCGTCCTGGGATGGCCCGGGATGCGTCCGGGAGGCGGTCTCGTGCGCGCGAAACGCGATCGGAATCGCCGCCAGGATCGCGGCCACTCCGCCGAAGATGAAGACGAAGCTGATCCCGCCGAAGCGATCGGCCCCGAACGCGCCGATCGCCGGACCCAGCAGCAGGCCGCCCATCTGCGCGGCGCCGTACAGGCCGAACGCCTCGCCTCGTCGCTCGGGGGGCGTGGCGTCGGTCAGGTAGCCGCGGGCGGCGGGATCGTAGATCGCCGTCGCGAGGCCAGCGGCAGCACGCAAGGCGATGAAGGCGATCGGGCCGGTCAATGCGAGCGGCAGGATGCTGAAGATGCCGGCCAGGAGCAGCCCGGCCACCATCAAGGGGACACGTGGGTTGCGGTCCGCCAGCCAGCCGAAGACTGGTTCGCCCACGAGGCGGGCGGCCGGCCACGCCGCGATCACGAGCCCCAGCGTCGCGAGATCCACGCCATGGCTCGTGAAGTAGAGCGGCAGCACGGGCAGGAGGCCGCCGAACCCCAGCCAGACGATGAATTCGGCGAGGAGCAAGGGAACGATCCCGCCCCATTGCGAGCGCCAGGTCGAGAGGCGGTTGGAGGGCGCGGCGACCGACATCCAGGTGAGCGTAGCGTCCGGCCGCGGGCGGACCGGGCACGATGCGTCGCGCAGGACGTCACCCCGGTGCGCGCCCGACTGGCACGCGGCCGGCCCCACGTATCATCGCCGGGTGATCCTGTCGCCGGCATTGCTCGCGGTGGCCCTCGTCGTCGGTCTCCTGGTCCTGCTGCCGTCCCGGCGCCTCCAGCTTGCCGGCCTGGGCACCCGCGCCGTCGGCCTCTACGCCCTCTGCCTCTGGCTCGTCGGCTTCTTCCTCGTGATCCGGCCTGTCGGGGCGCGCTTCCTGGTCCCGATCCTGCTCCTCGCCTACATCGCGCCGTTCGTGGCCGCGCCAGAGCGAGTTGGGCGCGCCCTGCGCCGCGGCCGACCGCGGGATCCGCCCAGGCCGCCGATCAAGGACGTCACGCCGCACGACGACCCGCCCTCGACCTGACCGTACCGGCGCCGACCGCCCGCCGCATCATGTCGGGATGCAGGCGAACCTCGGCTGGCGGCTGGATCCTTCGGTCACGTTCCTGAACCACGGCTCATTCGGCGCGTGCCCAGAGGCCGTCCTCGACCATCAGCGAGCATTGCGCGACCGCATGGAAGCCGAGCCGGTCCGTTTTCTGGACCTCGACCTGCCCGGTCTCCTCGATGCTGCCCGAGCGGAGATCGGGAGCTTCCTGGGGGGCGACCCCGCGGGCCTCGCCTTCGTCCCCAATGCCACCGCCGGCGTGAACACCGTCCTCCAATCGCTCCATTTCGAGCCTGGGGACGAGTTGCTGAGCAATGACCACGAGTACAACGCCACCCTCAACGCGATGCGCGCGGTCGCGGCTCGCGACGAGGCGACCGTCGTCGTCACACCGATTCCGTTCCCGATCCGGGATCCCGGCCAGCTGCTCGAGGCGATCCTGGCCGCGGTGACCCCGCGGACCCGCCTGGTGGTCGTGAGCCACGTGACGAGTCCGACGGCGCTGATCTTCCCGATCGAGGAGCTGGTCGCGGCGCTCGACGAGCGCGGCATCGACACCCTGGTGGATGGTGCCCACGCGCCCGGCATGATTCCGCTGAACCTCGATCGGCTGAGCGTGGCCTACTGGACGGGCAATGGGCACAAATGGCTCTGCGGGCCGAAGGGCGCCGCCGTCCTGTGGGTCCGTGCCGATCGCCGCGAGCGGATCCATCCGCTCATCGTCTCCCACGGCGCGAACGCTCCGCTGGTCGATCGGTCGCGATTCCGGCTCGAGTTCGACTGGACCGGGACCCCCGACCCGACGCCATACCTGAGCATCCCCGCCGCGATCGACTGGATGGCCGCGCTTCCGGGCGAGGACGGCGGCGGCTGGCCGGCGGTCATGTCAGCCAACCATGCCCTGGCCCTGGAAGGCCGCGACATCCTCGCGACGGCCCTCGGGATCGATCCGCCGGCACCCGATGCGATGCTCGGATCGATGGCGGCTCTGCCGCTCGCCGAGATCGCCGACGTGGCCGCGGGCAGGGAGCTGGCGCGCCAGCTGGTATTCGAGGACGGGATCCAGGTCCCGATCGTGGAGTGGCCGGTCCCGGCCGCGCGGTCCGACGGCGCCGATCCGCGGATCCTGGTCCGGATCTCGGCCCAGCGGTACAACGAGCCCGCCGACTATGAGCGGCTCGCCGACGCCCTCGTTCGCCGGCTCGGTCGCCGTTAACCCGACGCCGGCCGGCGGCTTTCGGCCGCATAGATCGCGCCGAGGAACCGGCTCGGGACGCGACCCAGCTCATGGGTCCCGACGAGCCCGGCCGCAGCGGCCAGCCGCTGCCATGATCGATAGCTGAACGGGTGCGGCACCCAGCGGTTGCCCTCATCCGTGTCGTACTCGACCACGATGAAGCGCCCACCCAGGCGAAGGTAATCCGCCAGCCTGGCGACCACGGCCACCTGGCGCTCCCGGGCGACGTAGTGGAGGCTGTTGGCCGCGACGAGTCCATCCAGAGCCGACAGCTCGAGCGAGCTGGTCAGGTCTGCCAGCTGCGTCGCGAAGGCGACCCCCGGGAACCGGGCGGCGACGGCCGCCGCATTCTCCCGGAGCGCTGCGGCGTCGCGATCGACTGCAACGATTCGCCCACCGGCACCGAGGAGGTCGGCCAGCGCCAGGGTGAATGCCCCGGTCCCCGCTCCGAGGTCCGCCCAGGTCCCGCCGGGCTCGACGCCATCTCGCAGCAACCCGACGTGATCGCGGTGGTCCACCTCGCCTACCCGGTGTTCTGGAGCCCGGCCGCCACGCCGTTCACGGTGAGCTGGACCAGGCGAAGCACCCGGCCACGCTCTGGATCGTCCGGCGCGAGCGCGCGCAACCGGGCGAGCAGCCGGACCTGCAGCTCGGACAGCGAATCCACGTACGGGTTGCGCAGGGCAACCGAACGCTGGAGGACGGGCGATCCATCCAATAGGCGCTCGTGCCCGGTCAGCCGGCGGAGGAGCGAGACAGTCCGCCGGTGTTCGGACTCGATGGCATCCCAGCGTCGGTCGTCACCCGGGCTTGTTGCCAGGGCGGCATACAGGCGCGCCACGCCCATGTCCGCCTTGGCCAGGCTCATCTCGGCGTTGTCGATGAGGCTCGACAGGAACGGCCATTCGCGCGCCAGTCGGGCGATGGCGTCGAGGCCGGGCTCGCCGTGAGCGGCCTGATACGCCTCCAGCGCGGCGCCCAGCCCAAACCAGCCCGGCAGGTTGATCCGGGCCTGCGCCCACGCGAACGTCCACGGGATGGCGCGAAGCGCGTCGATCGTCGGCGCCGCGTCGCGTCGACCCCGTGCCGCCGGCCGGGATCCGAGGCGCAGGTCGGACAGCTCGCGGATCGGGGTGACGTCGCGGAAGAACGTGGCGAAGCCCGGATCGTCGTGAACGAGGGCCCGGTAGGCCGCGCGCGACGTGGCCGCCAGCTCGGCAAGGATCGGCTCCCCATCGTGGTACGCGCGCCGCAGCCGCTCCTCGTGCTCGGGCGTCGAGGCCAGCAGCACGGCTCCGACCGCCTGCTCGAGGTGCCGCCGCGCGATCGTGGCGTCCGAGTAGTTGGCGGCGATCACCTCGCCCTGCTCGGTCAGCTTGAGCCGCCCATCGACCGAGCCCGGGGCCAGACCCAGGATCGCCCGGTTCGTAGGGCCACCGCCGCGACCGATCGCGCCACCGCGGCCGTGGAAGACGGTCAGCTCGACGCCCCTCGAACGGGCCGCCTCGACCATCGCCGTCTGCGCCTGCTGGAGCATCCAGGCCCCGGCAAGGAATCCCAGCTCCTTGTTGGAGTCCGAGTAGCCCAGCATCACTTCCTGCCGCTCGCCGTTCGAGGCGATTCGCCCGCGATAGTCCGGGTCGTCGAGCAGCGCCGCCAGGAGCGGTCCCGCGTGCTCGAGCGCCTCGCTCGATTCGAGCAATGGGACGACATCGAGCGTCAGCGGCACTGCTCCCGCGGGGTCGTCCACCGCCGCAAGTCGAGCCAGCTCCAGGACATCGGTGACGTCCGCGTCCGACGCGGTGAAGCTGACGATGTACCGCCGGCAGGCTTCGACCCCGTGGCGCGCCTGGGCGGCCACGATCCCGCGGAACGTGGCCAGCACCTCGGCCAGGTTCACCCCGGGCGCGACCTCGGTCGACAGCGGTAGACCGTCGCGAATCGCGGCGAGGGCGGCGGCGTGCACCGCGGAATGCTGGCGGATCTCGAGCGATGCGAGGTGGAAGCCGAACGATCCGAGCTGCCAGCGCAGCTCAGCCACTTCGCCCCAGGCGACCCGGCCCAGGCCGTCGGCCGAGAGCGCATCCTGGATCTCGACCAGCTCGGCGTCGAGGTCCGAGGGTCCGCCGTAGCGTCCGGTCAACGGGGCAGGCTCGCCGATCAGCGCCGCCCGGGT
>JAXDKX010000048.1:0-3720 GCA_034666905.1 Chloroflexota bacterium
GGGCTGTGGCTCGGCGACAGCGCCGGATTCGAGCTTCTCCACCACGTCGTCGAACTGCCTTTCGGATCGCTGGCCTTCCTGCATGATGCCGAGGCGGGGGTGCGGTTCAGTCGAAACCCGATCTACGCCACGCTCCACGAGTCGTCGTATGCCGACGGCGTTGCGACGCGATGGTCGTCCGAGCGGTTGCTGCCGCCCGAGGTGGCAGATGAGGGCTACTTCACGGCCGAACATGTCTTTCCGTGGATGTGGGAGGACTACGGTGCCCTCCGGCCTCAACAGGCGGCCGCCGAGATCCTCGCCGAGCATCCCTGGCCGGCGCTTTACGACGCCGACCGCCTGCGGCGCAACGACGTCCCGGTCGCCGCCACGATCTACGTCAACGACCTGTACGTCGAACGCGACTTCGCGGAGGAGACCGCGGCGACGATCCACGGTCTGCGGACCTGGCAGACCGACGAATTCGAGCACAACGGCCTGCGCGCCGATGGCGAGCGGGTCCTTGGACGCCTGATCGACCTGGTCCGCCAGCGGGCCTGACCCGACGTGGCATCTCCCGCCGGCGCGGGAGTCAGTCCTGCTTGCGGTCGATGGCGCGGGCCAGCTCGAGCTTGGTCATGGTGGATCGGCCCTCGACGCCCAGGCCGCGCGCTCGCTCGTAGAGCTCGGCCTTGGTGTGGCCGTAGTAGTCGACGCCGCCGAGTGCCTCACCACGGCCATCACGAGCGGCCTTGCCCCGACGCGTTGAGCGCGGGTCGGACGGACCTTTCTCGTCCTTCTTCTCCCAGTGGTCGTCGACCTTCTCGAACGAGTGCTTCAGCGACTTGAACGCGGTCCGGTGGGCGCGCTCGCCGTCGCCGTACTGGTCGACCGCGCTGTCGTGCGTCTTGAGCCAGGTCTCCTGAGCCTTCTTCGATGAGCGCTTGAGGGTCCCGGGGAGCGATTTGTCAGCAGGCATGGGTGGCTACGCGACAGCCACGCCGCCGACGAGCTTGAGCAGCTCGCCCACGAGCCCGATCGCCTTGGGCGTCCGGTACGTGGAGTTGTTGAAGGTGAACCCGGTGAACCCTGCGTCCAGGTAGGGCCGAAGCGCATCGGCCATCTGGTCGGGCGTCCCTGCCATGACGTACGGACGTCGATCCGGCGGCAGGCGTTCGACGAACGCCCGGGCATCCGCGTCACTGGCGGCGACGACGACCGGCGCGGCCATGGTCCGCTCGATCGTCGATGGGTCGCGACCGATCGCCTCGCAATAGCCGTCGAGGACCTCGTTCTTGTGGCGCAGGAGGTCCATCCCGAGCGGGAACCAGTGCGTCATGTCCGCATGCTTCGCCGCGATCTTCAGGGTGCGCTTCTCGCCGCCGCCGCCGACCATGATCCTTGGGCCGCCACGCTGGACCGGCCGGGGCACGTTGAGCGCTTCGTGGATGCGGTAGTGCCGGCCTTCGAAGCTGGGCCGGTCCTCCGTGAACATCGCCCGGATGATGGTCAGGGCCTCGTCGAGCCGGTCCATTCGCTCGCCGATGGGCGGGAACTCGAAGCCGTACCCGATGTGCTCTTCCTCGTTCCACGCCGCCCCGAGGCCGAAGATGGCGCGCCCGCCGGACAGGACGTCGAGCGTCGTCGCCGTCTTCGCCAGGAGCGCCGGATTCCGATACGTGACACCGGTCACGAGTGTGCCCAGGCGAACGTGCGTCGTTTCCCGGGCGAGTGCCGCCAGTGTCGACCATGCCTCGAGCATGGGATCGGTCACCGGTCCGACGCCAGGGATCTGGTAGAGATGGTCCATCACCGTCACGAGCGAAAAACCCGCGTCGTCGGCGACCCGGACCTGTTCGACCACGCGATCGAACAGCCGCTCGGGCGGGGTGTCGGGGAACGTGTAGTTGGGAAGGTGCAGGCCGAACCAGGGTTGCATGACTCCTCCGAAGCGTCGTCAGGACGAGACCGATGGTGTTGTTCGGCGATTCTGCTCCGATTCGACGCGATAGGCTTTCACCGATGCATCGCGTGCCTTCGCTGCCGGCCCAGATCGCGGGGATCGAGGTCCCCCAGGACGACGTCTCGGCGGCCACGTGGCGCTGGGCCCACCGGTCCCTGCCCGGATACCTCCTCACCCACTCGGTTCGGGCGTACTGCTGGGGCGCGGCGCTCGCGGCAGGGGAGGGGTGGGCGTTCGACAGCCGGATCCTCTGGGCGGCTTCGCTCATGCACGATGTCGGGCTGACCCGGATCCCGGTCAACACGATGTGCTTCGAGGTGGAGGGCGCGGAGATTGCGCAACGCTTCCTCGAGCGACAGGGCCTGTCAGCCGAAGACGCCGATCGGGTCGCGATCGCGATCATCCTCCACATGCAGGCGTCAGTCACGCTGGACGACGGGGTGGAGGCGGTGCTGCTCGATCGGTCGACGTCGCTCGACGTTCGAGGCGAGGGATACGGCCTCGTCGACGCCGTCCGTCCGGAGGTCATGCGGGACTTCCCACGCGGACCCTTCGATCGCCACTTCCTCGACGCGATCGCCCGGGAGGCAGCGATTCGGCCGTCGTGCCAGAGCGCCCGGCTGCTCCACCGCACGGGTCTGGCGGCGTGGATGGCGAAGTCGCCCTGGGCGGCCGCTCGATGACGGCGCCGGCCGCCGACCGCGTGCTCGGGATCGTTGGCGGGGTCGGGCCCGAGTCGACGATCGACTACTACCGATCGCTCGTCGCTGCCTGGCGGCGTCGCCGACCCGACGGCAGCTATCCGCGCGTGATCATCGACAGCGTCGACGCCGGCCAGGTGATGCGGTTCCTCGGCGAAGGCGAGTTCGGGGCCGTCGGGCGTGCGCTCGGCGCGGCCCTGGGCGAGCTCGCGGCGGCCGGCTGCGGGTGCGCCCTGATCGCCTCGAATGCGACGCACCTCGCGTTCGATGTCATCGATCCGCCGCCATCGATGCCGATGATCCATATCGTGGAGGCAGCCCGTGACGCGGCCGTCGCCGCCGGCCATCATCGGCTGGGGCTGATCGGGACGCGCTACGTGATGCAGTCGCGGCTCTACCCGGACCGGTTCGAGCCAGCCGGCCTTTCGATCGTCCTCCCGACGCCCGCGGAACAGGACCTCGTCCACGCGATCTACATGAACGAGCTCGTGCTCGGCGAGTTCCGCGACGACAGCCGGGAACGGCTGGTTGCCGTCATCGCCAGCATGCGCGACCGGGATTCCATCGATAGCGTCATCCTCGGCGGCACCGAGCTCGCCTTGACCCTCACCGAGCCGGCATACGCCGACGTGCCGATCCTCAATACTGCCCAGATCCACGTCGAGGCGGCGGCCGAATGGCTGCTCGGGGGAGAGGAGATGGCGCCATGACCGACGAGCACCCGAACGCAAGCGCCTATCGGCGGACCGCCGACGCGCTGCGGGCAGGCGACCTGACTCAGCTAGGGACGCTGCTCGACGCCAACGTCGTCTGGCACGTTCCCGGCCGCCACCGCCGAGCCGGCGACATTCGCGGCCGCGACGCCGTGCTTGCCTTTCTTGCGGACATTCTGTCGACCGGGTTCTGGCTTCGTGAACACGACGTCCTTGGCAACGACGAGCACGTCTGCGCGCTGAGCACCATGGGAGCCCGGACCGCCCGGCTCGACGTCGAGACACGCGTCGTCAGCATCTTCCACTTCCGCGACGGTCACCAGCTGGAGCGCTGGTTCTATCCCGAGGACATGGCGATCTTCGA
>JAXDKX010000049.1:0-3623 GCA_034666905.1 Chloroflexota bacterium
CGGGCCGGTGCGCCTCCTCGTCATCGATTCCCGTTGCGGCAGAATCCTGGCCGGCGGCGACCGATCGATGATCGGCGAGACGGAGTTCGCCTGGATCCAGGAGCAGGTCGACGATGGCCCGTACGACCACCTGCTCGTCGGCACATCGCTGCCGTGGCTGCTGCCAAGAGCCCTCCACGACCTCGAGTCATTCGACGAGGCGTTGAGCGCCGGGTCGCGCGGACGCTTGCTGGCCCGGTTCGGGGAGTGGCTGCGTCGCGCCGTCGATCTCGAGCACTGGGCGGCCTTCCGGCAGTCCTTCGATCGCCTCACGGGCCTGTTCGGCCGGGTCGGCCGCGGGGAGCACGGCTGGCCCGCTCCGGCCACGATCTGTGTCCTGTCCGGCGACGTGCACCACACGTACGTGTCCGAGGCCGACTACCCGGAACCGCTGGTCTCGCGCGTCTACCAGCTCACCTGCTCGCCGCTCCACAACACGATCCCGCGCCTCATGCGCGTCGTGTTCCGAATGGGCTGGAGCAAGACGGCTGAGCGGGCTACCCTGGCCCTCGCCAATTTTGCCGGCGTCCCTCCGCTGCCGATCAAGTGGCACCACCCGTCGGGTCCGCATTTCGGCAACGAGCTGGCCCTCCTGGTCTTCGACGGCCGGTCCGCGCGCATCGTGCTCGAGCGTTCGGTGCCCCCACCGAGGCTGGCCGCCGGCGAGGACGAGGGCGGTCCCGGTCCCGGCTTGGCGATCGTGATCGACCGTCCCTTGACGGGTGATTGAGAGACCTGAGGGATCGTGGCCGGGCGGCGAACCTTCCGCGCCCGGCCGATCGACTCAGTGGTGGAGCGACACCTGGTAGCACGCCACGTCGTACTGCGAGACCGCGTTGGCGCTGTTGGCGTGCAGCGATCCCGCGCCGTTCCCCGCGTAGTTGAGCTCCGCGTTCGCGAAGCCCGGGCTCGCGAAGCCGTTCGGAGCGGAGGTCGTCTCTTCGCACGACGCGTTCGGCTGTCCCGAGCCGCTGGGATTGCCCGCCGCGACCGGACCTGCGACAAGCGCGAGGCCCAGGGCCGCTCCGAGGGCAGCGCTGGTGATCCGTCGATGCATGGTCATGCCTCCATTCGAGTCCCCGGCGGGTGCATGGGGTGATACGTGCCCACCGCGCGGCCGGTTCTTGCGGCGGGTGCGAGCTGGCCGGCCTGGTCCGCCGTGCCCTTGCGATTGCGGGTTTTCATCCTCAGGTAGCAAGGCTTCGGGTCGGTAGGCTGTGCGAGGCAAGCCTCCGGTCGAAGCCGTCACGCGGGGCTCTGTCCCGCCATCTCCGACTCAAGGCTCCAAAGAGGAGTCATCCATGGGACGGCGACAAGCCATCGAGACCGCTTTGGCGGCGTGGCGCGACACCGAGAGGCGGCAGGCCCGGGCGGTCGACGGAGAGCGCGCGGCCCTCACCCGCGAGATCGAGGTGCATCGGACCGAGTTCCAGCGTCTCTCCGCGGCGCACATGACTGAATGGATCGGCAAGCTGCAGGAGGCCGAGAGCCGGCGGGCGCACGCCACGCCGTCCACGGTGCCCTTCCACGAAGCCGCCAGGGATACCCAGGAGATCGCCAGCGAGATCTGGGAGGCGGCTCGCAGCAGCGACGAGGACACACCGATGACGCCTGCCAATCGGCGGACGACGCCGAAGCCCATCCGGCCCGGGGTCGCCTGAGTCGCTGCCCGTGCGGCCTCGCGGCGCGCCGCGGCTCGCGGCGACGCGCCGCGCCGCGACGGGTCACATTGGCCTGGACAGCGCCGCCTGCGGTATCATCCCGGGCTCGTGGGCCCGTAGCTCAATGGCAGAGCAGCTGACTCTTAATCAGCGGGTTGAAGGTTCAAGTCCTTCCGGGCTCACCACCAATTCACGCACAAAAACGCCCACCTGGTATCAGGAGGGGCGTTTCTGATTCGTCCCGTCAACGGCAAGCCCGGATCGCTCCGGCTGCCCAGAGGTCGCAGACGTCGCCCGCGCTCCGACCCCGTCGTGGCGATCACGCCGAGCCAGTACCTCGACGGGCCGACAGTGCAGATGCTCCTCTACACTGGCCGCGGGAACCCATCTCCGAGTCGAGGGAGTGCGTCATGCACAAGCCTGCGATTGCCGCGGCCACCGCGGCGCTGTTGGCCCTGTTTCTGGTCGCCTTGCCGGCATCTGCCGACACCGACCACCCGGGGACGGAGACCTCAATGAACTGGCCACTCGTGGTCATCCTCATCGTGCTCGCGGCCAGCGGGTTCTACTACTTGTTGAACCGGGGGAATCGGGGCAATTGAACAGGGCCGCCCTCGGCGCTGGGTCGCGCCGTCTCCTGAGGCTCCGCTAAGCTGACCCGCGGGTCCGGCCGCGACCATCACGTCGCCCCCTGGAGTCCCCGCATATGGCCGACGTCACCCGTTCCAGTAGAACGCTTCCTCAGCGGGTTGAAGGTTGAAGTCGTTCGGGCTTCATTACCAGACGACTGACGGAACGTTCACGTCCGGTTGATAGCAGAACGGCATTCCTCGACGGCCGGCCGGTGGGCCGCTGCTACCTGTCCGCACCTATCGTCTGCACAGTGGTCCCATGCACCATATCCGTGGGGCCACCAGAATCCCAGCCTGGCCTATTGAACACCGCTGTATGGTGATGGCCTCGAAGCGGAACGCAGGCAACCGAGGGAACCGGAATGCCGCACCCGACGACCGCAGCCGACCTACAGACCGCATGGCGTAAGGTCGAGCTGGCTCTCGAGTCGACTGCTGAAGGCACAAAGGAAGCCGAGGCGTTGCGGGCCGACGCCCTGCGATTGAGGAATGCCTACCAACGCCTGGTCGAGGAAGCCTGGCAGCGTAATGAGCCCGCGCTTCCGCCGCTCGATCGAAGCGAGGTCGAGGCGTGAACCAACTGCATGCGCTCGCATTGACGGTCGACCGCTCGGTTTGCTGACGGAGGGCCGATCCGTGCCCAACCGATCAGCCGGTGCTACATTCGACGTCGTAGCGTCGTCCCCAAGGCGCTACCCACGGTCCCGCCAGTTCTCGTCGCCGACGATCGCGTACCACTTGGGCGTCCGTCGCGCGGTGGTTCGACGGGGCCGCCTTTCTTGACTCGCTGCTTTCGTCGTCGACCGCTGCGGCTTGACGCGCGTTTGTCATGATTGGCCCGTTCCCGACGTGTGCAGCGTTGTTCTGGCGTTTAGCATTGGTGACGCCGCCGGGCGCGCGGCTAGGAGCGGCCCGACGCAGTCTGACCGGGGGGCCTCCGCGGGCAAAGCGGAAGCCTTGGGTGGTCGAGATGAGCCTCGAGGAACGGATTTTCCAAGCTCGCCGCGTCGGCTGCCGTGACTCGCTCATGGGCAGTGGGCAGTCCGCCGATCTGGCCGAGCGCTGGTGCCAAGCCTGGGAGCACGAGGCCGAGCTGGACGGCCGACACCGAGGCGGGGAGTTCTGGGAGAACGGGCGACGCTGGATCGACGCCCAGATCGCCGCCAGGCGCTCGCCAGATGCTGTGTTGGTGCGACGGTAACCCTGCCTGAAACACAAATCCAGGTCCTGAGCGCGCCTGAAGCCAACTTCTGATCAGCGGGCGGGCATGGTGCCGCTGTTCGGCTGTAGG
>JAXDKX010000050.1:0-11063 GCA_034666905.1 Chloroflexota bacterium
GTGAACCCGGATGGGCAGCCGACCGGTGTCTGCCAGGTGCCGATAGGCCGGAAACGACCAGCTCAGGTCCGGATCGGGCGCCAGCCTCCCCGGATCGTGGGCCGCGACGACGCCATACGACAGCAGCTCTCGCCCGACCGCGACGAGCGCCGACTCCAGCTCGTCCACCGAGATCGACGGAACGTGGATCGTGACGAGCCGCGTGCCCGCCTCGTACAGGACGCCTTCCGGATCACCGGCCGGGTCTCGGCGGATCACGCCGCCGTCGGGATCCGGTGTGTCGCGGTCCACGCCGCCGGTCGCGAGGGCGGCCCGGCTGACCCACAGGGCGTGGTGATCGTGCGCCCAGATCGCGCAGCGGCGGCCGGGAGCGACGCGCTCCAGGTCGGCGGCGGTCGGCCAGCGACCCCAGCGGTCCGAGTCCCAGCCATGGCCCTCGAGCCAGGCATCGGGATCGCCGAGGCGGACGTGGGCGGCCGCGATCCTGGCGAGGCCCTCGTCGAGCGTTTGCGCGTCGGACAGGTCCACCTGGCGTGTGGCGACTGCGCATTGCGCGAGGTGCACGTGTGCGTCCGTCAGGCCCGGGACCGCGACCTCGTGCGGATCCAGGGAGATCCGCTCGGTGAACGGGTCCGCCCTCGTCTCCAGGTCCACTTCCGAACCGGCGAACGCGACCCGTCCGTCGCGGATGCCAATCGCTTCCACCCAGCCGAAGCCCACGTCACCGGCGAGGGTGGCGATCCGGCCCGTGATCAGCGCGTCGAGCGGCACGTGATCAGGCGACCGGGTCTCGCAGCAGGCGGATCAGCCCGTCACGATCGAGCCCGGCACCCACGCCGAGCGCCAGCGCGACCCTGGCCTTGAGAGCGCAAAGATGCCCGACGGGCAGCGCCCCCGCCCGGATCCACGTCGCTCCGCTGCCGGGAAACGCATAGCCGGCCGTGGCTCGGCCCGCGGGGCAACGCGATGCGAGGGCGACCGGAATGCCCGACGCCATGGCCCGTTCGGCGGCCGCCAGCAGGGTCGGTGCGGTGTTGCCCGACCCGGTCGCAGCCACCACGATCCCATCCGCCTTCGCCGCGACCGCAGCATCCAGCAGGACCCCGTCCGTCGCCACGGTCGCGGTGATCAGGTAGACCCGCTCACCCGCCCGATCCGTCGTCACCTGCCGGCGACCACCACGCTTCCGAAGCAGGGTCACGCCGTCAGGATCGACCCGGCCGAGCGAGCCACCGTTCGGGCTCCCGAAGGTGTCGAGGGCCGTGGCATGCAGCTTGGTCACATCATCGGCCGGCTCGATTGTCCCGCCGAGTGCCACGACGACACCGATGCCGCGGGTGACCGGCGAGGCGGCGGTCCTCACGGCATCGCGCAGGTTGGCCGGGCCATCGAAACCCAGCTCGTCGGATGAGCGCATCGACCCGGTGACGACGACCGGCTTCGAGCCGTCGAGCACGAGGTCCCAGCAGAAGCTGGTCTCCTCGATGGTGTCCGTTCCCTGCACGACGACGGCCCCGTCGATACCCGGGTCGGCCAACGTCTCGCGGAGGACGGCCGCGAGTTCGAGGAGCCAGGGGAACGTGAAGTGGCTTGCGGCCGTCCGCCCCCGATCGATCGCCACGACCTCCGCGATCGCCTCGAGACCCGGCGTCCGCGCCAGGATGGCCGCGCCGTCGAGGACGGCCACGTTCCCCCCGGCGATTGGGTCGAAGACGGTGCTGATCGTTCCGCCGGTGAAGATCACGGCGACCCTGGCCATCGGCGTCAGTCCCGATCCGTGGGGTCGGACGGGCCGTACCGCTCGGGCGCGGTCGCGGCGGGCTCTTGTGCCGTGGCGGCCGGCTTCGGGGCGGAAGGGGGCGGCGGCGCCGAAGCGGGCGGAGTGGCCGGCACGACCGGTCCGGCCGGGGCCACGGCGGGCACCCTGGCGGGCACCGTGGAGCCGACCGCGTCGCTCCAACGCGGGTGCTCGGAGTGCAGGGCTGCGGTGATCGGGTCCACGGCACGCGGGTCGGCGGCCGGCCGTGCCTCGGTTTCGAGGAGCGGGCCCCTCGTCAGGACGGACACCACGCCGGCCAGCAGGACGACCATGGCGACGACCACGATGACCGCGGTCGTCCCGATCAGGTCCGAGATCGGACCAACGATGATGATCGGCAGGAAGCTCGCCACGGAAACCAGCATGTTCAGGACCCCGAACACACGGCCGCGAACGTCTTCGGGGAGATCTTCCTGGAGCTGGGTCTG
This sequence comes from Chloroflexota bacterium, assembly GCA_034666905.1. Lineage (GTDB taxonomy): Bacteria > Chloroflexota > Limnocylindria > Limnocylindrales > CSP1-4 > SPCO01. The sequence goes on from JAXDKX010000050.1 coordinate 2,248, forward strand.
TGACGGGATGGCGACCATCCCGTAGGCGACGCCGGCGAAGAAGGCGATGACCACGACGACCGCGAGCAGCGAGGTCACACCGCTCAGGTCCAAGCCGCCGGGCGCGTCCGCGCGCTGGAGCAATCGACTGATCGGGCCGGCGGTCCCCAGGGCGGCCAGCAGCGCACCGAGCGCGATGAGGCCGCCTTCGATGACGCGCCGGCGGGGCAGGTACCGACCGTAGGCGTTGAGCAGCAGGATGCCGGTCACGATTCCGAAGCCGAGCGGGAGCACGACGACCGCGAAGTCCTTGGCATCGAGGCCGAGCGCCGACTGGGCGAAGTCCGGGCCGAGGACCCCCAGGACCCCGACGAGGGACGCGGTGATCCCGAGATAGAGCAGCGACCAGCCAATCGCGCGGTTGGAGCGGATGAACGCCAGGCCTTCGCGCAACTGGGCGAACGTGGACGTCACCGCTCGTTCGGCCTCGCCGACCACCAGGCCGCCGAGTGCCGGCTTCTCGTCGCCGTTCGGCTTGGCCGGCGGCAGCGTGAAACAGAAGGCAGCCGCCAGGAAATAGAGCGCCGCCACGACCAGGATGACCGCCTCGGGGTTTGCCAGGTTGACGACGAGCGGCCCGAGGAGCGCGAAGCCGAGCGCGAATGCGGCATTGAGCGTGAGGGTGAAGATCCCGTTGGCTGCGAGCAATTGGTTGCGCGGCAGCAGGACCGGGATCATCGCCGCCTCCGCCGGGGCGAAGAAGACCGTCACCGTCGACACGAAGACGTTGAGCAGGAGGATCAGGGCAAGGTTGGTGCCGACCAGGTAGAGCGCGACGAACGCGGCACCGCGCAGCAGGTTCGTCGCGACGAGGATGAGCCGCCGGTCGATCCGATCGACGTAGACCCCGGCAATCGCGGAGAAGACGACCGCCGGCACGAGGAAGCTGAGGATCAGCAGGCTGACCGCGGTGTTCGACTGCGTGGAATTGACCACGATGACGGTCAGCCCGTAGAGGACCATGTTGCCGCCGATCTGGGTGGCGGCCTGCGACAGCCAGAGGCGCAGGAAGGCGGTGTTCCGGAAGACCGCGAGCGCGCCCGAATCGGGGGGCTCCGGTTCCCCCGCGGCCCCGATCGCGTCCGTCACGAGGCCCTCATCGGTCATCGGTCCGAATCCCCGGGTTTCGGCGCGACCGCCGCGCTCAGGCGAGGGTCGCCGCGGGATACGAATGCCACCAGCCGCCGCTCCAGGAGCCGCCGGTCGACCAGGACGTGGCGAGCGCAGGTCTGGCAGCGGAGCCCGATATCGGCGCCGAGACGATCGACCTGCCAGGTGTCACCGCCACATGGGTGGTGCCGGCGCAGGCGGACCACGTCCCCGAGCAGCAGCGTAACGACGGGCTTATCTGGCATCGGTCCGGCAGGGTATCAAAGGCGCGGGTGACCGTGGGCTGGGACAAGGTTCCGGGTGGTTGCCGAGAGCTCCACCCGATCGACCGGCGTCACGGTGACGGTCACGTCGGGCTGGGTCGCGGCCAGCTGGGCGATGACGCCACCCGAGCGGGTCAACGACCCGGTCAGCTTGTCCGGGGCGCCGATCGCCGAGAGTTCGAACGAGGGGCCGAGGCGCGTTCCATCGATCGCCGCCTCGCCGGCCCGCCCGGACACGACGACGCCCGTCACGACGCGGACGGGCCCGACCTCGATCGCTTCCGCGCCGGCATTTCGCAGCTCGTTGATCAGCTCTTCCACCCCGGAGCCGTCGATCGGCCCGTTGATCGAAATCGTGACCCCCGAACCGCCAACCGCATCGAGGCCCGCATACGCCCGGATCCGGCCCAATTCCGCCCGGATCTCGTCGACCGAGACCTCGCCGCGGGCACGGTTCTGGTTCAGCGTCCCAAGCTCGCGCTCCAGGGACGAGACCTCCCGGCGGAGCTGGTCGTTGCGAGCGTTCAGGTTGGCGACGAGGACCGTCAGGTCCTGCGACGACAGTTGCGCCAGACCCGCAGCGCCCGCCTGCGAGCGCAACTGCAGGACGACGAGCAGGCCGAGGAGCACGGCCACTGCCGCAATCGTGAATTGGCTGTGCGTCCGGTGCATGCGCTAGCCGCCCGGGGTCGCGGTCGGCGCATCGATCGGCGCCGCGGACGGGGCTGCAACCGGGCGCGAGTAGCGGAGGGTCACCGTGCCCACGAATGCCGGCATGTCCACGGCGGCCGGCTCGGCGAAGGAGAGCCGGATCCCGAATCCCTGGGCGCGCGCCCGGACGAAGTCGATGAAACCGGGCGACGCGCTCAGCCGCTGGTAGAGGTCCGGCGCCCCGAGGGCGGTGACCTGGTACGGCGGAGCCTGGTAGGCGGAGTTGACGAGGAGCGAGGCGCCGATGTCGATGATCGCGGTCGTCGGTGTCACCCGCTCGCCGTTGATCGCGATGGCTTCCGCGCCGGCCATCCAGAGCTCTTCGACGACCGTCCGGATGTCGCGCGAACCGACCAGGTAGTCAGCCTGGCTGCCGCCGGGCGGGACCGGTTCCTGCGAATCCTCGAGCTGGAGGACGATGCCGCTGCCGGTCAGAGGGATCAGACCGGCCGCGACACGCGCCTGCTGCAAGTCCGCGTTCAATTGACGGACAACGTCGGCAGATCCCGCACCCTGGCCTTCGACGCCCTGGATCTGATCGCGCAACTGGAGGATCCGCGCCTTGAGATCGTCCTGCTGGGTCTGCAGCTCGCCGGTCGTCTCGAGCAGCGGCGTGCGCTCCTGGGTCGTGTAGCGGACCCGCGGGGTCTCGGCCGCCAGCTGTGCGGCGATCAGGAATCCGAGCGCCAGCAGGGCCAGCCCGAGGGTGAATTGCCAGCTGGGGCGGCTGCGCAACCAGCGCAGGATCACGGGCCGGTTCCGTTGGGGGCGCCACGGCGGCGCGCGATGACGAGCAGGACGACGACCAGCATCCCGACCGCGAGGACACCCAGGATCGCAGCAGTCACGTCACTCCCGCCCGCCGGCGCCGACGATATGGGAGATGCCGGACCGCCCGTCGCCGCGATGGCCCCGGCGGTCCCGGAGGCGATCGGCGAGGACAGGTCGCCGCCGGCCAGCCACGCGGATGGGATCGGTCCTGCGGGGGCGGGCTGCGGCCCGTAGCGGGTTGGCGCCTTGCCGCCGATATCGGTCAGCCAGGCCGCCTCGAACGCCGCCGTGTCGATGCCGAGTCCCTTCTTGAACGCCTCGTCGTCCGTCCGTCCATCCTTGTACGAGCGGATCACCGCCACCAGCGCGTCGCTGCCGTACGTCCGGACCATGAAGTCGAGGGCGGAGACGCTCTCGGCATAGGCGAGGTAGAAGGCATCCGCGCTCGTCGGGAATTGGCCAACCAGGCCGCTGAGTGGAATCAGGGTGTCGCTCGATGCCGCATCCGCCGTCAGGCCCCGATCCGTGGCGTCGTAGCCCTGGCTCTCGTAGACCGCGAGGCCCTCGTTCAGCCAGCGTGGCGGCTGGTGGTACGGGTTGCTCGTCGCGGTGTCGAAGACGAGGTGGGTCAGCTCGTGCGGGATGACGGTGCCGACCCACGCGTCGTTGATCTGGTCTGGCGGGATGAGGGCGAAGAGGGTTCGCAGGCCCGGGATCTGCTCACCACCGACGTTCTCCCGCGTCCCGGGCCCGAGCGCATCGTAGAAGGCGGTCTGGTCCGCGTAGACGTAGAAGTCGACGGGCTCGGTCTCGGTGACGCCGAGCAGGTCTGCCGCCTTGCGTACGCCGTCTTCGCCGATCTTGAGCGCACGCTGCCCGAAGTCGGCGGATCCGTCGTACCAATGCACATGGACGACGGGCCCGGACTGGGTCTGCCAATGGAAGCGTTCGTCGGCATAGGTCACGCGCAGGGCCGGACCGAGTTCGATGTCGGTGTCGTCCGCGCCGACGAGGCGCCAGCGGGCCTGTAATCGCGTGTTGGGAAAGAGGTGGCCGCCACCCGAGGTATCGAGCAGGTGGGTCAGCACGGTCGGGCCGGTGGCCGTCGGTGCCGCCAGCTGGATGACGGTTGGCCCGATCGCGTCCGCGACCGTCAGCAGGAGCTCGACCCTGGAGACGCGCTTGTCGATGGTCACGGGCTGGTCGAACTCGATACTCGTTCCATAGGTGGATGTGGCGGTCGGCGTCCCGAACCTCGCCCACGTCGCTGCCGATGCGGCTGGCGCCATGCCCAGCGCCACGCCCGCGAGGAGACCCAGGACGGCGAGCCGGCGCGTCAATCGGCCCACGCCAACCCCGCCATCCGGACGATCCCCAGGCCATTCTGTATCGCGCCCAGCAGGCCGGTCCGTGAGAGCGCCCAGCCTGGTCCGTAGGAGACTGGAACGACCGGTACGTCGTCTCGGACGATCCCCTCGGCCCGGTCGTAGGCGGCGGCGACAGCCGCGGGATCGGTCGCCGATCCCGCATCAGCGATCGCCGCGTCGAAGGATTTCGAGGCCCATCGTCCGTAGTTCGCCGACGCGCCGGTGCCCAGGAGGACGCCCAGGAAGTCGTTGCGACCCGGATAGTCCGCCACCCAGCCGAGCGCCCACATCTGGGGTGGGTCGGTCGCCAGCCGGTCGAAGTACCCCTCCCCCATCGTCTCCGACGACAGGGTGACCCCCAGTTCTCGCTTTGCCTCGGCGATGATGGCCTCGTCGAATCCGCTCCCGTCGGTCATCAATGTCGTGGCCGGGAATCCCGCGCCACCGGGAAAACCAGCCTCGGCCAGCAACGTGCGTGCGCCTGCCGGGTCGTATTTCGGCACGAAATCGGCATCGCTCCGACCGGGGATCCCGGGCGGCACCATCGAATTCGCGACCTGGGCCGAGCCGTCTGAACCGGCCAATGCCGCCAGTCGCCGCCAGTTGATCGCCGATCCGAATGCCCGGCGCACCCGGACGTCGTTGAAGGGCGGCTTTGTCGTATCGAACCCGTAGTACTCGACGGACAGGGAGCCGACCTGGCGCAGCTGCGGTCCGAGTGCCTTGTCGTAAGCGATCCAGGATGCGTCGGAGCTGGCGAGTGGGGCGTAGTCGAGCTCATCCGCCTGGAATGCATCGACTTCGCTTCGACCGCCGAGATCGCCGATCAGCTCGATCGTGCCGATCGCGGGCGCCCCAGCCCAGTAGTGCGGATTGGCGGTGAGGCTCAGACCGGTCGCCGTCTCACCGCTCAACACGAAGCCACCACTTGCCACGAACGACGTGCCCGGATCGAGCGCGGCGGGGTCCTTGCCAACGCCTGGCGGAACGACCGCGAACGTCGGGCCGGAGATGATGTTGGGGAAATCGGACGCCGGTCGGACGAGGTCGACCGTCAAGTCGTCCGCCGCGTCATCGGCGTGGAGACCGACCGAGCCCGGGTCGGTTGCCTGGCCTCGCAGGTATTCGGCGGCGCCCTGGATGTCGAGGGCGAGCGACGCGAGCGGCGACGGGGCGGCAGGATCGATCAAGCGCAGCCAGCTCCGCACGACGTCCGACGGCCGGAGCCCGCTTCCGTCCGAGAATGTCAGGCCAGGCCGCAGGTGGAAGACCACCCGGCGGCTGCCCTGTTCGAACCGCCACGATTCGGCGAGCGCCGGCCGGAGGTGCAGATCGCTGTCGAACGTCGTCAATGACTCGAAGAGCTGCGCGCTGATCGCTGCGCTCTGGGCATCGCCCTGGACGGCCGGGTCAAGCGAGGTCGCCGAACCGGCGAGGATCCGCACTGTGCGACCCGACGCTCCGGCCGGCAACGGCGCGCACGACGCGAAGACCGCGGCGAGCAGGAGGAAGGCGACCGGACGGCGCATCGCGCGGAGTATACGGGCGCTTGGCCCGGCGGCCCCTCCGGGCCTTCGACCGTCCGCGCGGCGCGCACGGAATGAGGCCTTGCAGGTCCACACCGCCGGGGGAACGATGGACGGGCCGCAAGGCCTCTGCAGCGATAACGACCACCCGGCCGGAATGTTAGGGCTGGGAGAACCGTCTCCGGGAGCGTTCCCGATGGGGCGCCGTACGATGGGGACCCGTGATGGCGCCACCATGACCCTTCGCCTGCGAAACACCCTGACGCGCACGGTCGAGCCGGTTGAGCCGATGGAACCCGGCCTGGTCCGCATCTACAGCTGCGGACCGACCGTGTACCGGTTCGCTCACGTTGGCAACCTGCGGAGCTTCCTCCTGGCGGATCTCATCCGCCGCGTCCTCCTCTACCACGGGCTCGACGTCCTTCACGTCAAGAACGTCACCGACGTCGGCCACCTGCGAGACGAGCGACCCGGTCAGGTCGTGGACCCGATGCTTGTCCAGGCGGGCCTGGAGAACCGGAGCCCAGCGGAGATTGCCAAGGCGTACGAGGCGGCGTTCCACGCGGATGAGGCCGCGGTCAACATCCTGCCCGCCCACGTGTTTCCGCGAGCGACCGAGCACATCCCGGAGATGGTCAACCTCGCAGAGGCGCTGGAGGACGCCGGGCACGCCTACGCCACGCTTGAAGGCAACGTCTACTACGACGTCTCGAGCTTCCCGGGCTACGGGAGGCTCTCCGGCAACTCGCTCGCGGACCTGCGTGCCGGCCACCGTGGCGACGTGGAACCCGACAAGCGCGACCCGGCCGACTTCGCCCTCTGGAAGGCGGCTGGAGAGGGGCGGCTCCTGAAGTGGCCCACGCCACGCTGGGGCGAAGGATTCCCCGGCTGGCACCTCGAGTGCTCGGCGATGTCGATGCGCTACCTGGGGTCCACCTTTGACATCCACACCGGCGGGATCGACAACGTCTTCCCTCACCACGAGGACGAGATCGCCCAGTCCGTGCCGGTCGGTGGGGCGGTCCCGGCACGCCTCTGGGTCCACGGGGAATTCCTGCTGATGGAAGGGCACAAGATGTCCAAGTCGGCCGGAAACTTCCAGCGCATCACGGAGCTTGTCGAGCGCGGCGTCGATCCGCTGGCCTTCCGCTACCTGACCCTGACCTCGCGCTACAGCCGGAAGCTCGGGTACTCGGATCGATCCCTGGCCGCGGCGGCCTCGGCGCTCGGGTCGCTGCGCACGCGGCTGCGCGCACTTGGTCCTCCGCCAGCGAGCGGACCTTGGGCCGCGCCCTCGCCCCTCGTGGCGGGATCAGCCGGTGACCGCCCGGAGGGCATCGCCTCCCGACCGGGGGGCCATGGTGACGGCGCCGGGTTCGCACCTGGCGACCGGGCCGGCGCGCCTGCCGCGCCGCTGTCAGCCGGCGGCCGCGCCCTGCACGATCGATTCGTGGCAGCGGTCGACGACGATCTGGACATGCCGGCCGCGCTGGCCCTGACGCGCGAGATCCTGCGGACCCGTCTGCCCGACGATGAGCGCCGCTGGCTGGTCCTTGATGCCGACCTCGTCCTCGGCCTGGACCTTCACCGCGCCTGGGATGCGCGGGTTGGGACGGACCTGCCAGGTGCCGGAGTTCCCGAGTCGGTCGCCGCCCTGCTGTCCGAGCGCGAAGCCGCTCGCGCCCGCCGTGACTTCGCCCATTCCGACTCGATCCGCGCCGAGCTGGCCGGGCTGGGCTGGGAGGTCGTCGACGGTCCTCACGAATCGTCGATCCGCCGCCGAGGCTAGGATCCGCCCGGCCGCACCAGCAGGTCGGTTCGGGCACCGAAGCGATCGAGGATCCGGTAGAAGTTTCGCTTGCTCTGCCGGTCGCGCTCGTCGTCGGGAAGACTCGTGTAGCCGCGATGCTCGAACTGCCGGATCGACAGGCCATCGAGGCGCACGGCGCGCCGGGCCGGCCCAGCGTCGCCGGTGTCGCGCAGGACAAGGCTCCACCAGATGTCGAGGTTCCGGTAGAAACGGAAATGCTCATCGAGGGGGCCAAGCTGCGCGTAGTCGCTGCGCCGGAACGCCTGGCAGTAGCCCTCGATCGCGTCGACGTCGCCGGCGGGCGCATCCTCGAACTTGCGCAGGTCCCGCGAGACGATGCCCCAGCCGCCAGCGACGGCCACCGTGGGATCATCCAGTGCCCCGACGAGCGGCGTCACGATGTCGCCGGTCGGTTCCAGGCTCGGATCGAGCAGGATCGCAACCGGCGCGCCGACCCGGCGTAGTCCGATGTTGGTCGCGGCGGCGTGCCCGAGCCGCTCGCTGGTCCAGGTCACCTCGATCGGCAAGTGGCGATCGGCCGCTGCCGAGTCGATGTCCACGAGGGCCGCTTCCTGCTCAGCTGATGGGCCGTCGGCGACGATCGCGACCGAGGTGCCGAGCGGTGACGTCGCCTCGAGCGCGGCGATGCAACGGGTGAGGTCGTCCGGCCACTCCGTCGCCACCAGGACCACCGTCGCCAGGCCCGCCGCCGCCTCGTTCAGCCTCGATGGGACGCTCTGGCTGGAGCCGTAGCGGACGCGATTCCCCTCGGCGACATCCGGTGGCGTGGCGGCCGACAGGGCGAAGTCGGTGCCTCGATCGACGACCTTCCAGCCGGCGGCCTCGATCTCACCGCGCAGCCGGTCGGCCTCCGGCCAGTCTCGGGCTTCGCGTGCTCGCGCCCGCGCGTGGGCGGCCGACAGGACCTCGTCCGGGATCCGTTGCCGGATCATGGCGCGCGGGCGGGAATCAGTGGGCCGCTTCCGGCTCCAGGCGGCGAACCCGATTGGCAAGGGAGCTCATGATGTCGAGGCGAATCGTCGGCGATTGATCCAGCAGGGAATTGAACCCCTGGTGCGACAGCACCAGTAACTTGGCGGGCCCCTCGGCGATCGCGGTGGCCGTTCGGCGGCCCTTGTCGATGAGGGCGATCTCGCCGAGATAGTCCCCCGGTCCCAGCGTATTGAGCGTCTGGCCGCCACGGTCGATTCGCACAAGA
>JAXDKX010000051.1:0-3526 GCA_034666905.1 Chloroflexota bacterium
TCCGGCGCCTTGTAGCCGATGCGCTCGCGACAGAAGACGATCAGGTCCGCCCGGGAGGGCGGGTCCACGCCCTCGCGGAGCGTCACGTAGGCGCGGACGTTCTCGCCGTGGACCTCGTCGTGGACGCCGACGGCGCCGGCCAGGGCGATGCAGGGATGGTCGACGAGGGCGCCCTCGACCTCGTACGGGCTGATGTTGGAGCCGTCGTGCACGATCACCTGCTTCTTGCGGCCGAAGAACCAGAGGTAGCCGTCCTCGTCGGCTCGGGCCAGATCGCCCGAGTCGAGCCAGCCCTCCTTGACCACTTCGGCCGTCGCTTCGGGCGCCTCCCAGTAGCCGACCATGCGGCTGCGGCTGCGGATCCAGATCCGCCCCACCTCTCCTGCAGTCTCGAGCGCCTCGCCCTGCTCGTCTCGCAGCGCGATGGCGAAGCCGTGGATGGGCCTCCCGATCGAGCCCTGCCTGATCTCGCCGGAGGGCGGGTTCAGAGTCGCGAGCCCCACCTCGGTCATGCCGTATCCCTCGACGATCGGGAAGCCCGCATCGGCGGAGAACTCGGCCAGCAGCTCGGTCGAGACCTTGTCGGCGCCCGCCCGGCACATCCGAAGCGACGAGAAGTCGCCGGGTTGCAGGTCATGGTCGTGGATCAGCGCCGATAGGGCCGCCGGGATCATCGCGAGGATCGTCGGCTGATGGTCGCGCATAAGAGGCAGCAGCTCGTGAGCATCAGTCGCCCGCGCGACGACCACCTTACCGCCGACGGCGAGCGTCGCGATCGTCCACAGGAACGACCCGATGTGCGACATCGAGGAACCGGGCAGGAAGACGTCGGAAGCGTTGAGCTCGAAGGCAGCGGCAGCGCTCGCGATCATCCAGCGAAGCGTCTCGCGGGAATGCGTCACGCCCTTGGCGGGGCCGGTGCTCCCGGACGTGAAGAAGATCACCGCCGGCATCTCGGGGTCGGGCGGGCCGTCGGCTGGCGCCAGGGGCTCCGAGTCGAGAAGCGCAGCGAAGTCGTGGCGCCACCCGCCGTCTATCCCGGCCGGCTCGTCGTTGCCCGTCGCAAGCGGCTCCGGATCGCGATAGCCGATCGTCCCGAGCCGCAGACCCTTCGCGAGCTCGCTCTCGGCGACGTCCTCGGCCCGCTCGACATGGGCGAGCAGGACTGCGGCCTCGCTCACCTCGAGGGCATGGTCGATCTCGAGCGCCGTGTAGCGGTAGTTCAGCGGCGTCGCGATGACCTCTGCCTTGAAGCAGGCCAGATAGTGGACGGCGAGGTCGACCCGGTTCGGCAGCAATGAGGCCACTCGATCGCCGGGCTCGAGGCCCAGGCCGCGATAACCGCCGGCCAGCGCGGAGCTGGCCTCGTCGAGCTCACGCCAGCTCAGCGACCGCAGCGCCGAGGTGATCGCAACCTCGTCAGGGCCCGCGTCGAGCCCGGCCCGCAGCAGGTCGTTCAGCGGTGGGGCACTGGCTTCGAGCTGGTCTCCCTCGAGCAACACGCGCTAGTCGGTGCTCAAGCGGGCACGACGACGTTCTTGACGTCCGCCATGTAGCGCCCGGCCGCCTCGGAGGCTTCGTCCGGAGCGCTCCCGCTCTGGCGAGCGTCCATGTACGCGGCGTACCAGTCCCACCAGTCGTGCGGCGGGGCGACCGCCTCGAACGAGCCGTGACGCTCGGACGTCTCGTGCAACAGATCGGCAAGCGCGGCGACGTCCACCTCAGTCCTCCCATTCCCGGCCCGGGAGCCGGGTCGTGATCTCCTGGAGAACCCACGTGTTGCCATCGGGGTCGCTGAACGATGCGCGCGCGAAGTACGAGCGTTCCCCCTCAGGCCCGTCGAAGCCGGGGGGCTTCCTCTCCTCCACCTCGCTGACGTCGACGCCGCGGCTGACGAGGTCCTCCCGGGCGGCGTCGATGTCCTTGACGACGAGGATCAGCCCGGCGGCGGAGCCCGGCTCGGCCGCCGTGCCGCCCTTGCCGAACTGGATCGAGCACGCCGAGTGGGGCGGCGTGAACTGAACCGTTCGGATCTCGTCGCTGACGACGAGGTCGATGTCGAAGCGCCATCCGAGGCTCTCGTAGAAGCTCTTCGCCCGATCGACGTCGGAGACGGGAAGCGTCACGACCTCGAGCGCCATGTCCACGCGGCGAGCCTACACCCGATACGTCGCCGCGCGCAAGCGTTTCCGCGGCCTGGGGCGAGTGCTGACGTTGCGCACGGAGAGCGGGGCTGCCAAGCTGTTTGGGTGCCAAACAATGAGAGCGAGATCGACGCCACTGTCGCCCCGAGCGGGACCGGGTGCGCTGAGTGCCTGGCCGGCGCGTCTCCGGGCTGGTGGCTCCACCTTCGCCGCTGCGCGGCGTGCGGACAGATCGGGTGCTGCGACAACTCACCGTCCCAGCACGCGACGGCTCACTTCAAGGCAACCGGACATCCGGTGATCCGGAGCTTCGAGCCGGGGGAAACGTGGTTCTACGACTACCGCTCCGACCAGTTCCTCGATGGGCCCGAGCTGTGCCCGCCCGAGCATCATCCGGAAGACCAGCCTGTGCCTGGGCCGTCCGGAGCGGTCCCGCCTGACTGGGAGCGCCACCTCCACTAGTCACTCCGGTCCGGCGGCCTCCGCCACTTAGCGCGCGAGGTGAGACCGTCCTGACCGGCCCCTAGGCTCGGCAACGCCGATGGCCGATCAAACCGCCGCTGGCCTGCCTGGCGAGGACGCGTCCTATTCCCGCCACCTCCGGGGCGAGCTTCGGCGACTGGAAACGCGAGCGGAGAAGGGAGATCCGCTCTGGCCGGCTCAGCTCGCGGTGGCGATCGCGATCGCCCTCCACCTGGCGCTCTCCGACAAACTCGTTATCGGGCCGAAGTACCTGGTCCCGGGAGTGGAGGGCCTGCTGCTCCTCACCTTGGTCGTGATCGCACCGGCGCGCGCTAACCACTCGGCCTGGCGACACCAACGCGGTCTGCTGTGGACGATTTTGGGCCTCGTGACCTTGAGCTACCTGGTCTCACTCGGGCTGCTCGTTCATTACCTGGTCACGGGAGGCAGGGTCGGGGGACACGCGCTGATCGGCTCCGGAGTGGTGCTCTGGGTCACGAACGTGTTGTTGTTCTCGGTCGTCTACTGGGACCTGGACCGAGGCGGCCCGCTGAATCGCTTCGAGAGGGAGAAACCGTGGCCGGACTTTCTGTTCCCGCAGATGGACAGCCCGGAATTCACGCCGATGGAGAAGAAGTGGCAGCCGTCCTTCCTCGACTACTTCTATACGGCCCTGACCAACGCCACAGCCTTCAGCCCGACTGACACGATGCCGCTCACTCAAACGGCGAAGCTACTCATGAGCGTCCAGGGGACCGCTGCGATTGTCACTGTCGGCCTCGTCTTGGCCCGCGCGGTCAATATCTTGGGCTGACGCCACTACAGGCGATCAAGAAGGGTGAGCGAGGGGACTCGAACCCCCGACCGCCTGGACCACAACCAGGAGCTCTACCAACTGAGCTACGCCCACCGCGTCGGGG
>JAXDKX010000052.1:0-2526 GCA_034666905.1 Chloroflexota bacterium
GCGACGGCGAGCGGCCTCGGATCGCCGGTCGTGGCCGCGCGTCGGAGGAGGTACTCGATCGTCATCGGCTGGGGGAACTTCGGCGCCCGACCCCAGCCACCGTTCGTCGCGTCGAAGCCCGCCTCGATCGCCGCCGTTGCCGTATCGAGGAGCTCGCGGGTCGGCGCGTCATCGGACGTCACCGTCTGGTTGTGCTCGATCAGCGACGAGACCATCCGCCCGCCCGCCGCAAGCACCTCGGAACGCTCGTCGTGCCACGCCTTGACGACCCCAGCGAGGACCTGCCGGAACGCCGGCATGCCATGGGCCGGCTCCGGCGGGAAGTAGGTGCCACCGTAGAACGGCTTCCCGTCGGGCGTGAGGAAGACGCTCATCGGCCAGCCGCCACCACCGGTCATCGCCTGGACCGCTGCCATGTAGATCTGGTCAAGGTCCGGGCGCTCCTCGCGATCCACCTTGATCGATACGAAGTGGTCGTTGAGGTATCGGGCCGTTGGCTCGTCCTCGAACGACTCCCGCTCCATGACATGGCACCAGTGGCACGCCGCGTAGCCGATGCTCAGGAAGATCGGCCGATCCAGGAGCTTCGCCCGGGCGAGCGCATCGGGTCCCCACGGAGACCAGTCGACCGGGTTGTGGGCGTGCTGGAGGAGGTACGGGCTGGTCTCGCCCGCGAGCCGGTTGGGCATCTCCGGATGGTACGCGCGGGCCGCGGGCTCTACCATTTCCGCATCCCACAGGAGACTGCGACAGCCATGACCCAACCACGTCCATTCCGCCTCGGCGTCCTCGTCTGGAACCAGTACACGGACTGGCCCGCATTCCGCGACGTCGGCGCCAGGGCCGACCACCTCGGCTATGACCAGCTCTGGACATGGGATCACCTCTATCCGATCGTCGGATCGCCTGACGGTCCGATGTTCGAGGGCTACATGGCCCTTGCCGGCTGGGCGGGCGTGACGAAGCGGGCCACCCTTGGCCTCATGGTCGGCGCCAATCCGTTCCGGAATCCCGGCCTCGTCGTGAAGATGGTGACCACGCTCGACCACGTCTCGGGCGGTCGCGCGGTGCTCGGCATCGGCGGCGCCTGGTTCGAGACCGAGCACACGGCATTCGGGATCGACTTCGGGACCGGCATCGGCGAGCGCCTCAACCGGCTCGATGAGGCGGTCGAGCTGATGAGCGGCATGCTGCGCAGCGGGCGGGGGTCCGCCCGGGGGATCGCGTACCAGGCCCGGGACGCCCGCAACAATCCCGGGCCGGTTCAGGACCGCCTGCCGATCCTGATCGGGGGCGGCGGCGAGCAGAAGACCCTCCGGACGGTGGCTCGGTACGCCGACATGTGGAACATCGCCAACGCGGATCCGGAGACCGCGGCCCACAAGCTCGACGTGTTACGGCGTCACTGCGACGAGATTGGCCGGGATCCGGCCGAGATCGAGATGAGCATCAGCCTGGGACCGACCCTCATCCGGGATGACGACGCGGAGGCCGACCGGGCGATCGCCGCGATCCACGAACGCAACATCGGGACCGACCGCGCCATCCTGCACGGCTCGCCGTCGATGCTGGCCGAGCGGATCCGCGAGTACCAGGCGGTCGGCTTCACCAACGTCCTCTACCACCTGGCGCCGCCATTCGACGACGAGACGTTGGAGCGCTTCATCGCCGAGGTCAAACCGCTCGTCGCGTCATGACCGCCGTCCCGGGCTTCCTGCCGAGCACGAACGGCCTCCATTTTGCGAATCGGTTCCCCGCCGGCCCGACCGCCATGTTCGGACCGATCGATCCGCGCTGGTTCGGCATCGGCGATGCTTCCTCCGGGCTGTGCGGCGGGATGGCCTGGTACGTTCGCGAGTGGTTCGACAGCGGGCTGCCGATCCCCATGGACGCGGAGCCGCCGGTCAACGGCTCGCCGCTCTTCCAAGCCCTCGTCAGGCGACAGGTCCAGTCGCTCGATTGGCTGCGGACGCCACTCCGCTTCTGGTGGGTGGCCGCATTCGGTCCGGAGCGCACGATCCGTCGGACCCGCGAGCAGGAGTGTCCCCACATCCGGACCACGGTCGACGCCGGGCACCTCGCCATGGTCGGGCTCATCCGGCACCAGGGCATCAACCCGTTCCGACTGACCGAGAGTCACCAGGTCCTCGCGTTCTCCGCCGAGTCGGCGGGCGATTCGGGCACGTTCGGCATCTACGACCCGAATTGGCCCGGCCGCGACGACGTCACGATCGTCGCCGACGCGAACGGCGTGCGCCAATCGACCGGCGAAACGCTCTACGGCTTCTTCGAGCTATAGACCGTGCTGGCGTCAGCCGTCAGACCGGGGGCAGCTCCTGGGCATCGGTCTGGGCAGCCGCGAAGAGGTCGCCGCGTTCGGCCACTCGCTCCACGATGGTCCGGATGGTCCAGCGATCCGGACGCAGCTCCGGATCGTCGAGCTCGTCCCATGCGATCGGGGCGGAGACCGGAGCGCCCGGAGCTGGCCGGACGGAATACGGCGCGACGAGCGTCTTGATCGAGGCA
>JAXDKX010000053.1:0-10388 GCA_034666905.1 Chloroflexota bacterium
ATCGCCGTCGCCGCCAGCAGGCCAGGGGCAAGGAAGACGAGGTAGGAGACGCCACCCAGCGTCGCCGAATTCGAGACGTACGAGCCGAGCCCGAGGCCCATCGCGGTCAGGAAGAGGGCCGGCGACAGGAACGACGAGAAGATCGACGACCGGAACGTCCGCCGGTATTGCAGGAAACGGTGCTCGAAGACGCGACCCAGGGCCGAGTCCGAGCGAGGCAGCGCCGTCATCCGGGCTCTCCTACTCGATCAGCGACCGGCCGGTGAGGCGCAGGAACACGTCCTCGAGCGTCGAGCGGCGTACGAGCACGGTCTCGGGCTTCAGCCCGCGCTGGTGCACGGCGCTCGCGGCGGCTTCGCCGTCGTCCGCGTAGAGGAGCACGCGGTCGGCCAGGTGCTCGACCCGCTCGGCGATCCCATCGAGCTGGCCGTCGAGCCCATCGGCGGTGTCCGGGGCAAACCGAAGCTCGGCTACCTCGCGGGTCGAATAGCGTTCGATCAGCTCGCGCGGGCTTCCCTCTGCCACGATCTTCGCCTTGTCCATCACCACCAGGCGATCGCATAACTGCTCCGCCTCGTCCATGTAATGGGTGGTCAGCACGAGGGTGACGCCGCGCTGCTTCAACCGGTACAGGCGATCCCAGAGCAGGTGGCGCGCCTGCGGATCGAGGCCCGTGGTGGGCTCGTCGAGCAGCAGCAGCTCAGGCTCGTTGATCAGGGAGCGAGCGATCGTCAGCCGCCGCTTCATCCCGCCGGACAGCGGTTCCACCTGGTCATTGGCGCGGTCCGTCAACTGGGCGAACTCGAGGAGCTCGTCGGCCCGCCGGCCGACCTCGGCCCGGCCCAGACCGAAGTAGCGGCCGTAGATCGCGAGGTTCTCGCGAACGGTCAGCTCGTTGTCCAGGGTGTCCTGCTGGGGCACGACCCCGAGGCGTCCGCGGATCGCGGGACCGTCGGTGACCGGGTCCATGCCCATGACCTTGAGCGTGCCGCCGGTGATCGGCGAGACGCATCCGATCATCCGCATGGTCGACGTCTTGCCGGCTCCGTTCGGCCCGAGGAAGCCGAACGATTCCCCGGGCGCGACGTCAAAATCGACGGCATCGACGGCGGTGAAGTCGCCGAACCGCTTGGTCAGGCCGCGGGCATGGATGAGCGGCATCGACGGGATCTCGGGCATGGGCTGGCATGGTACCCCGCAGCCCGACCGCAGTCGCGGCTCGCGCGGTAAACCTGCTACACTGCGGTAGCACGCGAACGAACACGAGGAGTCCAATGGCCACCATGCCCGAGCCGATCGCCAGGCTGCTCGATGCGGCCCTGGTGGGCGAGCTGACCGTGGTCGACGGTCAGGGCCGCCCGGTCACCTATCCGCTCATCCCGCTGTGGGACGGCGAGAAGGTCTACCTGACGTCATCGACCCTCTTCAGCCGGAAGCTCCAGCACATCAAGCTGAACCCCAGGGTTTCGCTGTCGATCACGGATCCGCTCGCGGTTGGTGGGGCGACCGATCGCGCGACCATCCAGGGCGTCGCCCGGGTCATCGAGGATGATCCCCATGGCGGCTGGGAGCGGCTCCTGCCGATCTGGGAGAAGAAGGAACCCTCGATCGTCTATTTCCTGAAGGCGCGCGTGGCCCTGCCGCTCTTCTTCGAGCGTGCCCTGATCGAGATCACGCCCCGGCGGGGGCTCTACTGGTCGGATGGGAACGCCGCGACGGCGCCCGTCTCGACGGTGATCGGTGAGGAGGCGGCCTGATGCGCAGCACGCCCGAGCTCGACGCAAGGGCCGGCCTCGAGAAGCTGGCGAGCTATCCGTACCAGATCGCGACCTGGGTCGATGCCAACGGCTACCCGCTGAGCGTCGCCGTCGAGGCGCGCATCGATCCGGCTGCCGGGACCGCGCGATTCGAGGCGCCGGCAGGCCTCTCGATGCCGGCCGTCGGCGACATCTCGCTGACGGGGACGCACATCCACCCGCAGCCGGGCTACGGGTACGACGAACGCCGCCACGTCACGGTCTGGGGGCCGGCCGTCCTGACCGACGGGTCCGTCGTGGTCCGCGGGCGGACGTCCTGGGGCTGGGATGAGGCCGATGTCCCGTTCTTCGAGTACTCCGAGCGGTCGACCGGACAGTCACGCCGGTACTTCGACGCGCTCTCAGCGGAGCGCGGAACCCCCGTCAAGCCGCGACTCTCGTTCGGGTTCCTGACCTTGCGGACGACCCGGCTCCCGTTCCTGACCGCGACCATCGTGCCCGTCCTGCTCGGGATCCTGATCGCGGCGCGGCAGGGCTCGTTCGACCTTGTGGCCGCGATCCTGACGGTCGTCGGCGCGTCGTTCGTGCAGCTCGGCCTCAACGTCGCCAACGACGTCTTCGATACCCTGTCGGGCGCCGACGACGCCAATGTCACGCCGACCCAGTTCAGCGGTGGCTCCCGGGTCATCCAGTACGGGCTGGTCAGCCTGCGCCAGATGGCAACGCTGTCGACCGTCTTCTACGTGCTGGCCGGGGTGATCGGGCTGATCCTGCTGGCGACGCACGGCTCGACGGCTCTGCTGGTCATCGGCGTCGTCGGCATCATCGTCAGCCTCGGCTACACCGCGCCGCCCCTGAAGTTCGTCTATCGGGGCCTGGGCGAGATTGCGGTCGCCCTGGGGTTCGGGCCGTTCATGCTCGTCGGTGCCTATGTCGTCCAGACGCGCGGCGCGCTCTCGTGGGAGCCGTTCGCAGCGTCGATCCCGGTGGCCCTGCTGGTCGCGTTGATCCTCTACGTCAACGAGATTCCCGATCGCCGTGGCGACGCCCGAGCCGGCAAGCGGACGCTGCCGGTCCGGTTCTCGCCGGCAGCGGTCATCGCCGGATACAACGTGGCCGCGGCCGGCGCGTACGTCGCATTGGTGGTCGGCGTCGTGGCGGGGCTGCTGCCAGTGCCGGCGCTGCTGATGCTGCTGACCATCCCGTTGGCGCTCCGGGTGTCACGCGGCCTGGAACCCAATTACGACAACCCGTACGGCCTGATGGCGATCATGGGCACCAATGTCCAGCTCCACCTGCGGGCCGGCTTGCTGCTTTTGGCCGCCTACGCGATCGTCCTGGTCCTGGGCGCCGTGGCGCCGAGCGTGCCGCTCTTCCTCCGCTGAGCGGCGGTCTCAGGTGGCCGGCGCCATCGACAGGCCGGCCGCTCGGGCATCGACGGCCAGCAGCTCCAGGGCGTCATCGGAGGTCGTCGAGGCCTGGAGCATGCCCTGCACCCGGCGCAGGCCGAGCTCCTTGTAGGCACCGAGCAGGTCGACCCGCGACTGGCCGCTCGCCGCGATTGCCGTGCGGAAGATGTTGACGGAGAGCCGCAGGGTTGCCGGATCGCGCCCGATCTCCTCGCATCTCGAGTGGACCACCGGGATCGCATCCCGGATTTCGTCCGGGGAGAGATTGTCGAAGTTCAGCTCATCGGCATGGCGGGCGGCGAGGCGCCAGGTCACGTTTGGCCCGTTGCCACCGACCATGACCGGCACCCACGGTTGCTGGAGGCCGCGCGGCAGGTTGATCGCGTCCGCCACGCTGGCGTAGGCGCCCTCGAAGGTCGCCCGGCCCGGCGCGAGCATCCTGGTGATGACCTCGAGGTGATCGGCCAGGATCGCAAGTCGCTCGCGGATGGGCGGGTACGGGTAGCCGTACGCGACGAACTCGTCCTCCTTCCAGCCGGCGCCGAGCCCGAGATCCATCCGGCCGCCACTGACGACATCGAGCGTGCCGATCATCTTGGCCGTCAGCGCGGGATTGCGGTACGCCGTGCAGACGACGACGTGACCCAGCCGGACCCGGGTCGTCAGGGCGGCGAGCGCCGACAGCGTCGTGAACGACTCGAAGGTCAGCTCGTCCGTCGGCTCAGGAACGGTCTGGAAGTGGTCGAACGCCCAGATCGATTCGAAGCCGAGGCGTTCGGCCTGCTGCGCGACGGCGATCGTCCGCGCCCAGGCCGCCGAGGCTTCCCAGCCGTCGAACTCGCCCGTCCATCCCTGCGGGACGATGATCCCGATCTCCAAGGTCCCTACCTCCTGTCCAGCGAGGCACGCTGGCCGGTCGCCCGGCCAGCGCCCGGAAGATCAGACCTCCTTGAACTCCCCTTCGACCGTCTCCTCGCCCGCAGCATCGTCGCCCGCGGCGGCACCGTCCGCGCCTTGGGAACCGGCTCCATCGGACGTACCGTTCCCGCCATCGCCGGGCCCCGATCCGGCCGCCTGGTAGGCCGCGGTGGAAACGCGCTGGAGCGTTTCGGCCAGCGAGGTCATCCCGGACTTCACAGGGTCGAGGTCGGCGCCCTTGAGCGCCTCTCGCAGCGACTCGACCTTGTTCTCGACCTCGAGCTTGTCCTCCGAGGCCACCTTGTCGCCCAGGTCCTTGAGCGTGCGCTCGGCCTGGAAGGTCAGGGCCTCGGCCTGGTTGCGGACCTCGACGGCTTCCCGTCGTTGCTTGTCCTCTTCGGCGTGCTCCTGGGCGTCGCGGACCATCTGGTCGACGGCGCTCTTGTCGAGCATCGACGAGGCCGTGATCCGAACCTGCTGCTCCTTGCCGGTCGCCCGGTCCTTGGCCTTCACGTCAAGGATGCCGTTGGCATCGATGTCGAAGGTGACCTCGATCTGCGGGATGCCGCGCGGGGCCGGCGGGATCCCGTCGAGGATGAACCGACCCAGGGTCTTGTTGTCGGCCGCAAAGTCGCGTTCGCCCTGGAGGACGTGGATCTCCACCTGTGACTGGGAATCCGACGCAGTCGAGAAGACCTGCGACTTGCTCGTCGGGATCGTGGTGTTGCGCTCGATCAGCTTGGTCATCACCCCGCCAAGCGTCTCGATCCCGAGCGACAGCGGCGTCACGTCGAGGAGCAGGACGTCCTTGACATCACCAGCCAGGACGCCGGCCTGGATCGCGGCGCCGATCGCGACGACCTCGTCCGGGTTGACGCCCTTGTGCGGCTCCTTGCCGCCGAACATCTTCTTGACTGCCTCGACGACGGCCGGCATCCGGGTCATGCCGCCGACGAGGATCACCTCGTCGATGTCGGACGGCTTGAGCCCGGCATCCTTCATCGCGGCCTTGACCGGTCCCTCGGTCCTCGCGACCAGGTCGGCGACGAGGTCCTCGAGCTTCGCCCGCGTGAGCGTGACCACGAGGTGTTTCGGCCCCGTTGCGTCCGCCGTGACGTAGGGCAGGTTGATCTCGGTCGACGATGTCGACGACAGCTCGATCTTCGCCTTCTCGGCCGCTTCCTTCAGACGCTGGAGGGCCTGCTGATCCTTGGCCAGGTCGATTCCCTGGTCCTTCTTGAACTCGGCCAGCAGCCAGTCGATCACGCGCTGGTCGAAGTCGTCGCCACCGAGGTGCGTGTCGCCGTTCGTCGCCTTGACTTCGAAGACACCCTCGCCCAGCTCGAGGATCGAGATGTCGAACGTGCCACCGCCCAGGTCGTAGACGGCGATCTTCTCGTCGCCCTTCTTGTCCAGACCGTAGGCGAGCGCCGAGGCCGTGGGCTCGTTGATGATTCGCTTGACGTCCAGTCCGGCGATCCGGCCGGCATCCTTGGTCGCCTGGCGCTGGGTGTCGTCGAAGTAGGCCGGGACGGTGATGACCGCTTCCGTGACCTTCTCGCCCAGGTACGCCTCGGCGTCCGTGCGCAGCTTCTGGAGGATCATCGCGCTGATCTCGGGCGGCGTGTAGGTCTTGCCGTCGGCCAGCTTGACTGCCACGCCGTCGCTGTTCGGGTCCTTCTCGACCTTGTAGGGGACGAGCTCCTTCGAGCGCTTGACCTCCGGGTCGTCCCAGCGGCGGCCCATGAAACGCTTGATCGAATAGACGGTGTTGGCGGGGTTGGTGACGGCCTGCCGCTTGGCCAGCTGGCCGACCAGCCGCTCGCCGGTCTTGGTGAAGGCGACGACCGACGGAATCGTGCGACCGCCCTCGGCCGAGGCGATCACGGTCGGCTCGCCGCCCTCCATGACCGCCACGACGGAATTCGTCGTGCCCAGATCGATACCAATGATCTTGCCCATCTCGCGTGGTGCTCCTTAGTGTGTCTGTGCGTCTGCGCGTGTTTCAGTGGTTGAGGCAACGGCCACGAGTGCCGGGCGAATGACCCGGTCACGGAGGCGATAGCCGCGCCGGACCTCCTCGACGATCTCCCCGTCGGCCCGGCCCGTGCCGGGGACGTTGACGATCGCCTCGTGCTCGCGCGGGTCGAACGAGCGTCCCGCGCTGGCGTCGATCGTGGTGACGCCCTCGCTCTCGAGAAGCTGGCGCAGCTTTCGATCGATGGCGGCGATCCCCTCGAACCAGGGGTCGTCGGCGATCGCGGCCGGACGGGCCTCGATGGCGCGATCGAAGTCATCGGCTACGCTCAGCACCTTGCGGATCAAGTCCTCGCCCGCCAGGCCGAGCTCGCGCATCCGCTCCTCGGCGGTCCGCCGCTTGTAGTTCTGGAACTCGGCTCGTTCGCGCTGGAGGGCGGTCAGGTATTCCTCGCTCGTCGCGCGGGCAGCCTCGAGCTCGCGGGTCAGCGTTTCGATCTGGGCGAGGAGGGCGGTCGGCGAGATGTCGATCGCATCCGCCCGCTCCTCGGCTCGGGTCTTTCGTCGTTCAGGCATAGAGGTGCTCCACCAGCTCATTCATCAATCCGGACACGAACCGGACGGTCCCGATCGCCTGCGAGTACAGCATCCTCGTGGGACCTAGCACGCCCACGACCCCGATGGCACGACCAGGCCGGCCATACGGCGCCAGCACAAGCGACACGTCCTGCATCTCCAGCGGCTGGTTTTCGTGTCCGATGAAGATCTGGATCCGCCCGGCTCCGGCGACGCTGCCGACCAGCTCGCCGAGGTAGGCCCTGTTTTCGAGGGCGCTGAAGACCTTCCGGAGCTTGTCGCTCTGGGCGAATTCGGGCGCCTCCATGACGTTGAGCAGGCCGTCGCTGAAGACCTCCTCGATCGCCGCGGCGTCGTACTCGCTGACGATCTTCACGACGCGTTCGCCGACTCGACGGGCCAGGGCCTGCACGCGATCGTCTTCCCGCAGGTTGGCCAACCGAACCGCGGCGCGCTTCGCGGTCACGTCACCGAGTCGCTCATTGAGCAGGGCGGCCACCTGGTTGAGCGTGGACTGGTCGATGGATTCGTCGCTGTCCAGCGTGATCAGCGCCTGCTTGATCGAGCCTTCCCGGAGGACCAGGATCAGGCTGGCCATGCGCTCGTTGATCCCGACCAGGTCGATCCGCCTGATGTGCGCGTCATGCGACTTGGCCGGCGTGGCCAGGCCGGCGGCCCGGGTGACCGACGCCAGCGTGGTCGCCGCGAGGCGGAACCAGTGCTCGCTGGCGAACTCCACCTGGCCGAACTGGTGGCGAATCATGAGCTGCTCGACGGCGGGCAGAGGGATCACGTCCGTGATGGACTCGACGTACATCCGGTAGCCGGCATCGGTCGGGATCCGACCGGCGGAGGTGTGTGGATGCGTCAGGAGGCCGTTCATCTCGAGCTCGGCGAGGATGTTCCGCACCGTTGCGCTCGAGACGTGCAGCGCGTAGCGGTCGACGAGCGCCTGGCTGCCGACCGGAGTGGCTGTGGTGACGTATTCCTCGATGACGGCCCGAAGGATCGCCTGCGCGCGAAGGTCCAGGGGGCCGAGGGTGCGGCGTCGACGCGCCAAGGCCGGTCTCCCGAATTGGTTAGCACTCTAAGGAGGAGAGTGCTAACAGACTTGGACGGCATCGTAGCAGTCGGCGGCGCGGAGTGTCAACGCGTCGCCGCGTCAGGTCAGTCGCGCGAACAGCTCGTTCGAGAGGAGCCGGCCGCGAGTCGTCAGCACCACGCGATCGTCGTCGGTCGCCTGAAGGAGGCCGGCGGCCAGCGCCCAGTCGAATGAACCCGCGAGGGGCGGTTGACGAGCGGAACCAACCGGCACGCCGCGATCCGTCCGCAGCGCCAGGATCACCGATTCTGCGGCCGCCGTTGCCGGATCCAGGGTTTCCGAGGCGCCCGGGGGGAGTCGGGCCGACCCGCCGGCCGGGGGCACCAGCGAGGCGATGTAGCCATCGAGTCGCGCAGCGTTCCAGCGCCGCGTCGCGCCATCAAATGCGTGAGCGCCTGGCCCCAGCGCCTCGTACGGCCGACGTTGCCAGTAGACGAGGTTGTGGCGGCTCTCATGGCCCGGTCGCGCCCAGTTGCTGATCTCGTACCCGCGCCAGCCATCGGCCGCAAGGCGATCGACCGCGAACTGGTACTGGTCGGCCGCCCGGTCCTCGTCCTGCAGCGGGCGGGAGCGAGCGCGCCAGCGCCGTGCCCCGGCGGTCGTGGGGAGGTGGTCCCCGGCTGGGCCGGTCAGGCCTTCGGCATCGGGGTCGTCGAGCGTCAGGGCGTACAGCGAGAGGTGGTCCGGTCGGAGCGCCAGGGCAGCCTCCAGCGTCTCCACCCAGGTGGCGAGCGAGCCGGCAGGTACGTCATAGAGCAGGTCCAGGCTGACCGACCCGATCCCGCCCTCCCGGGCGGCCGCCACCGCGTCGAGCACGTCGACCGGCCGATGCCGCCGGCCGAGGCGTCGCAGCTCGTCGTCCGACATCGACTGCGCCCCGAGGGACACGCGGGTGACTCCCGCCTCACGCAGCGCCGTGGCGTCGCCGCGCTCATCGCGGCCGGGATTCGCTTCGATCGTCACCTCGGCGTTCGCCGCCAGGACGAACCGCGCCCGGACCCGTTCGAGCAAGCCGGCGACGGCCCCGGCCGGCAGCAGGGAGGGTGTGCCGCCACCCAGGTAGACCGTCTCGAGCGGCGGCCGCGCTTCCCCGAAGGCTTGGTCGAGGGCGTCGGCGCGCAGCTCGAGCTCGGCGTGCAGCGCACCAAGGAACGGCGCGACCCGCGCACGCGGACCGCGAGCGGCCGCGCCCGCATTGACCACGAAATCGCAGTACGGGCAGAGCGAGACGCAGAAGGGAACGTGGATATAGAGCGCAACCGGCGGACCAGGGGCCCCCGGTTGCCCGCTGGTCCAGGACGAGGTCAACGGTCGCGCGACGTCGAGTCCCGTGATCCGATCACCCGCCAGCCATCCGGCGTCCGCCGCCGGCTCTCGATCTCCTCGACCTCGCGACCGCGAGGCATCGTCTGGCCAGCGTGGCCCGTGCACAGGAAGACCGCGAAGCGGGTGACGGCATGGGCGAGGAAGGCAGCCGCGATGCCACCGGTGAGCGCCGTCAGCCAGCCACCGACCAGGCCGATCCCGAGGGTCAGGACCAGGAGGTACCGATCGCGGCCAGGCGCCCCCAGGCGCGTCGTGAGGACGTAGACGATCGCCTGGACGAGGTTCGCCAGGGTCGGGTCGACCCCACCGGAGAGGAGCAGCCCGAACAGCGCGCCCCGGAAGGCGACTTCGTCGATGAAGGCGGTTGCGGTCGAATTGAGCAGTGCACCGGGATACGAGCGCTCGTCGGGAAACCGGATCCGGTGGTATCGGTACGTGGCGAAACCCGCCGCGACCATGACCCCCAGGAAGCCGAACGCGATCCCTCCGAGCAGGGCACCGAGCCGATCGCCCGTTCCCAGGAAGAGCCCGGTCTGGGGCGCGGGATGGATGATCAGGATGCCGATCGCCAGGCCGAACCCGATCCCGTACCAGGCCAGCCGCCGTCGCAGCCGCGGGGTCTCGCCGGCGCCGGTGGCCTCGTAGTACTCGGCGGTCCCGAATCGTTCGGAATCGAGTCGGAGCATGGCCATCAGCAGGGTGAGCCCGACCACGATCAGCGACCGGGAGACCGTGACGATATCGTCCATCGGAGCGGGCCTACCCTTCGTCCATCCGGAGCATCGCCAGGAACGCCTCCTGCGGGATCTCGACCGATCCGACCCGCTTCATGCGCTGCTTGCCTTCCTTCTGCTTCTCGAGCAGCTTGCGCTTGCGGGTGATGTCGCCACCGTAGCACTTGGCGAGCACGTTCTTGCGCATCGCCCGGACCGTCTCGCGGGCGATGACATTGGAGCCGATCGCCGCCTGGATCGGGATCTCGAACATCTGGCGCGGGATGAGCTGCTTGAGGCGTTCGGCGAGGGCCCGGCCGGTCGACTGGGCCCGGTCTCGATGGACGATCAGCGACAGGGCATCGACCGGCTCGCCGTTGACCAGGATGTCGACCTTCGAGAGGTTCGCCGCCCGGTAGCCGAGCTCCTCGTAGTCCATCGAGGCATAGCCCTGGCTCCGGCTCTTGAGCTGGTCGAAATAATCGACGATCAGCTCGGCGAGGGGCATCTCGAAGTGGAGCACGACGCGCGTCGGGTCGAGGTAGTCCATGGTCTTGAACTCGCCGCGCCGGTTCGTGGACAGCTCCATCAGCGGCCCGATGTACTGGCT
>JAXDKX010000054.1:0-10636 GCA_034666905.1 Chloroflexota bacterium
TTGTGATCGGTCGTCGTCAACCAGGCGTAGAGACCCGTCTGGTAGGTGGTGGTGGCGGGCCTCAGGGTGGTCGTGGCCATCGCGGGCTCCTTACTTGACCGTCAGGGTGCCGGTCATGTTTGGATGGACGCTGCAGACGAAGGCATACGTCCCGGCATCGAGCGCCGGTACGTCATAGGTCTTCCTGGCAGGCCCCGGGAAGACCTCGCCCTTGAAGACC
The DNA here is from genome assembly GCA_034666905.1 of Chloroflexota bacterium. Lineage (GTDB taxonomy): Bacteria > Chloroflexota > Limnocylindria > Limnocylindrales > CSP1-4 > SPCO01. The sequence goes on from JAXDKX010000054.1 coordinate 221, forward strand.
TCCTGGCCCCCCGCCGAGTCCTTGTGGATCGAGACGTTGTGGGGGACGCCGGTGTCTTTGTTGTCGAAGTCGATCTGGAACGGCGTGCCGGCAGGAGCTTCCAGGGCGCTCTGCTCATACGCGATGTTCAGTGCGCTCACCTGCAGGACGGGCCCGGACGCCTGGCTACCCCCGGCCGGCTGGCCGCTGGGAGCGGGCTGGCCGCTCGGAGGCGGAGGAGGCGTTGCGCTCGCCTTGGCGATGGTGTCCGCGAGCCACGCGTCGAAGTCGGCCGGCGCCAGCGCGTGGATGTCGAAGAGCATGAGCCGGTGGCCCGCCCCGCACAGCTCGGCGCACTGGCCCCGGAACGTCTGCCCGGCCTGTGCCGCGTCCACCGTGAAGTCGAACTTGTTCACCCGGCCGGGCACGACATCGCGCTTGAACAGGAACTGTGGGACGTAGAACGCATGGATGACGTCCTGGCTGGTCAGTGACAGGAGGATGTCGCGACCCGCCGGGATGTACAGCCCGCCCCCTTCGCCGAACGCCAGGTTCTGGGTGTACTTGACCGTCGTGCCGTCGTCGGCGAGATAGTCGAACTGCCACTGGAACTGCCCGGCGACCGCCCGGATCTTCGTCTGGGCCGTCGCCGACGCGGTATCGACCTGGTTGAGCGTCTGCCACGAGATCACGAACAGGAACGCCACGATGATGGTCGGGATGATCGTCCAGGCCAGCTCGGCGATGTTGTTGCCATGGGTCTGGGCCGGCAGGATGTCGTCGCCCGGCTTCCGCCGATAGCGGATGACCGTCCAGATGATCAGCCCCTCGACGGCGAGGAAGATGATCACCGCCAGGACGAACACGATCGTGTACAGGTCGCGGATCCGGGCGCCCTGCTCGGTGACCGCCACCGGCGGGAAGAGCCCGGCGATGAACGACCGGCCGATCTGGAGGAAGTCGACGCCCAGGGCGGTCGCGACGATCACGAGTCCGAGCAGCACGAGGGCGGCGAGGGCGACCATCGCGGTCGACGAGCGGCGCATTCGCGGGGAGCTCGACATCAACGTCCTCGAGGATGGCCAGGCGCCTGCACGGGGCGCGATGACCAATGAGTCAGCAGGCGCGGCCGACCGCGAGGGGCCGAACCGGGGCCATTCTACCCGGCGCGAGCGAGCCTCGCGCGTCGGCCGCCGAGCCATGCGACGATGCGGACGATGCCTCGATCAGCGCTGGCTCGTCGAACCGCCGTCATGCTCGCGACCGTCGCCGTCGCGAGCCTGGCGGCCGGCCCCGTGCTTGCCCACGGTCCGGTTCCGAGCGAGCCACCGACGTTCGGTTCGCTCGTGTTCGGCTGGACCTTCGAACCGGTCCCGACCCTCGCCATCGCGGTGGCCGTCGGCTGGTGGCTCTGGGCGGTCCGCCGCGTGAACTCGCGGCATCCGGCGAATCGGGTCCCAGGGGGGCGATCGGTGGCCTTCCTCGGCGCCATGGCGGCAATCGCCGTCGCGCTCATCTCGGGAATCGGGCGATATGACACGTCGCTCTTCTCGGTGCACATGGTCCAGCACGTCCTGCTGATGCTCGTGGCGGCCCCGCTGCTGGCCCTCGCCGCGCCGGTGACGCTCGTGCTTCGCCTGTCGACTGCGAGCACGCGCCGGCGGTGGATCCTGCCGATCCTCCATTCGCGGCCCGTGCGCGTGCTCGCCTTCCCGGTCACCGCCTGGATCATCTTCGCGGGCGTCATGTGGGCCAGCCACTTCTCGGGGCTGTTCAACGCGGCGCTGGAGGATCCGCTGGTCCACGACCTCGAGCACGTCCTGTTCCTGTCGAGCGCACTCCTGTTCTGGTGGCCCGCCGTGGCGCTCGACCCGGCGCCGTGGCGCATGCCGCATCCGGGGCGACTGCTCTACGTCTTCCTCCAGATGACCCAGAACACGTTCCTCGCCGTCGTGCTCCTGAACGTGCCGACGGTGCTCTACGCCCATTACGCGACGCTGGCGCGGCCGTGGGGACCAACCCCGCTCGAGGATCAGCAGCTCGCCGCCGCGATCATGTGGGTCGCCGGCGATCTCGTCTTCCTGACCGCGATCATGGTCCTGGTCGCGGGCTGGATGCGGGCCGAGGGGCGCGGCCTTGCTCGCGCTGACCGCCAGGCCGAGGTGGACCTGGCGGCGATCAGGATCCGCGAGCAACGCCTGGCCGAGCGCCTCGGCAACGAGCGCGGTGAGTACCGGCGGTAGGGCCCTGGTTCGCGGCGGTCCGACCCGCTAATGCTCCGTCGGGATCGGCGATCCGAGCAACTCGCGATAACGCTCCGGGTCCACGTTGCCGCCGCTGATCACGGCCACCACGGAGCCGGCGAGCCCAGTCAGGCCGAGCTCGCCGCCGTGGAATGCCATCGCCGCAAGGCTGAGTGCACCCGATGGCTCGACGACCAGGCGGGCCCGCTCGGCGGCAAGACGGACGGCCGCGGCAATCTCCGCTTCGCTGACCGTGATGACGCCATCGAGATGCGTTCGCAGGTGCGCGAACGTTCGCGCCCCCAGCGCCTGGGTCCGGGTCCCGTCGGCGATCGTCCGCGAGACCAGCTCGGCCGGCCATCGAACGATCTCGCCTCGGGTCAACGACTCTTGCGCATCCGCCGCCAGCTCGGATTCCACCCCGATCACGCGGGCCTGGGGTCGCAGTGCCTTGATCGCCGTGGCGACGCCGCTGGCCAGTCCGCCGCCACCGATCGGGACCAGCAGACACGCAAGGTCGGGCAGGTCTTCGACGACCTCCAGGCCGATCGTTCCCTGCCCCGCGATGATCCGATCGTCATCGTACGGCGGGATGATCGACAGGCCGCGTTCGGCCGCGATCGATTCGGCCAGCTCCTGGCGCTCCTCGCTCGCCGTGCCGACCACCAGGATCTGGGCGCCATCGGCTGCGACTCGATCGCGCTTGATCGCCGGGGCATCCGACGGCATCACGACGACGACGGGAGCGCCGAGGAGTCGGGCGGCCCGGGCGACGCCCTGGGCGTGGTTGCCGGACGAGTACGTGATGACGCCGCGGGTGCGCTCGGTCGGGCTGAGGGAGGCAATCGCGACGTATGCGCCGCGAATCTTGAAGGCACCGATGGGCTGCAGCGATTCCGCCTTCAGCAGGCGTCGCCTGGCCGGATCGCCGAACGCAACGAGCGGGGTCCGGAGCGCGATGCCCCGGATGGTCGCCGCGGCGGCACGAATCGCTTCGATCGTGACGAGGCCGTCGTCGGGTACCTGGCCTCCCACGCCGGTCATCGGCGGGCTCGATCGAGGATGGTCTGGCACTCGATGCAGTGGGCCGCCCACGGCAACGCATCGAGGCGCTCTGGTGGAATGTCCCGGCCGCATCGGATGCACCTTCCGTAGCTGCCGTCGTCGAGCCTGGCCAGAGCGGCCTCGACCACTTCGAGGTGCTGGTTCGCCCGGTCCCGCATGGCCAGGTCCCGCTCCTGCTCGAAGACCTGGCTGGCAGCCGCCGCCTGCGAGCCGTAGGTCATCTGCTCCGGCACCTCGATCGCGACGCTGATCTCTTCGGTCAGTCGGGCTCGTTCGGTCAGGAGCTTCGCGCGGGCGCTCGCGAGATCGGTCGCTTCCATCGGCTGACTGTACGCGCCGAGTCGGTGCGGCGCATGCTGGGGGCTATACTCCCGGGGAGTACCAAGCGGAGGATCCTGTGGCGATCGAGACCGATCCCGTGTGCGGCATGACCGTCGATTCGTCGACAAGCGAGCTGTCGCTCGAGTACGACGGGAAGACGTGGTGGTTCTGCGGGAAGGGCTGCCTGCTCGAGTTCCGCGATGACCCTGAGCGCTTCCTCGCGGCGGACTACGAACCGACCATGTAGGCGGCAGGACGTTCGTTCTGCCACGGCCACCAAAGTGGGGTGCTGACGCCGGGCCGTTCATTCGGTAGGTTGGCTCCATGACGGACCTCTACGAGGTGCTCCAGGTTCACCGGCGCGCCGATCCTGACGTGATTCGGGCTGCCTATCGCGTGCTGGCTCGCAAGCACCACCCCGACTTCGGTGGCGATCCCGCGCGGATGGTCGCCCTCAATGCCGCGTGGCGTGTCCTCAGCGACGACGCGCGCCGAACCGCGTACGACGAAGAGCTGCGCAAATCGATCCGCCGGCGTGCGACCGATCGTGCGGCCGACGCCCCGATCGCGTCATATGCGCCGGGCGCGCACGGCAATGGTCCAGCGACGGGCCGGGAATCGGGCACGGTCATCGACTTCGGGCGGTATGCGGGGTGGTCTGTCGGTCGACTCGTCTCGCATGATCCCGACTACCTGGAATGGCTCGCCAGAACGCCGATCGGTCGGCGGCTGGCGGGGGAGATCCAGGCCGTGCTCGCACAACGGGCATCCAACGAACAGTCGTTGCGACCGACCGGGACCTCCGGGCACCGCCGGCACTGACCACGGCGGGCGTGGAGCGCGTTCTCCGCGCCTCCAGGTAAGCCGCAGATAAGCGCTCTGCGGGACACTGCGATCGGCGTCGTGGACCGGGCATTCCTCGGAGGGGTTCACCGCCAAGCAGCGCCGGCCGTTGCCGGGGAGGTGCCTCGTGGTCCAGCGCATGGTCGGTCTCGCCGTCGCGCTCATTCCGCTCGTGTTCGCCTTCGTCGGCATTGCCGGGGAGCTCAACGCCACGGAACTCATCGGCCTGGGCCACCGCTGGCGCTGACCGTCAGGTCCGCGCACCGGCGACGGCCGCTGGGTCGGCGGTCAGGCGCGACGCGAGGTAGACGGGCACGATCGAGAGGAGCAGCACCAGGACCGCCGCGACATTGACCAGGGGCAGCTGGTTGGGGCGCTGGAAGTTGCTGAAGATCCAGAGCGGCAGCGTCTGGATGCCCGCTCCGGACGTGAAGTTCGTGACGATGATCTCGTCGAACGACAGCGCAAAGGCAAGCAGCGCTCCGGCAATGAGCGCCGTCCTGACGGCCGGCAATGTGATCCGTCGGAAGGTCGTGAACGTGTCGGCCCCGAGGTCGGCCGAGGCCTCCTCGATGGAGCGCGGGTTTCGGCGCAGCCGCGCGATGACGTTGTTGTAGATCACGACGATGCAGAACGTGGCATGGCCGACGATGATCGTCAGCAGCCCAAGCTGGAGGCCGACGGCCCGGAAGGCCGTATTCAGGGCGATCCCGGTCACGATCCCCGGCAGGGCGAGTGGCAGGATGACCACGAACGAGATCGCCTCGCGTCCGAAGAACCGATAGCGCTGCACGGCCAGGGCGATCAGGGAGCCGAGCAGCAGCGAAAGGATCGTGGCCCCGACGGCCGCCTGGAGGGACGCCAGCAAGGCGGTACGCACGCCCGCGTCGCCGATCGCGCGCCCATACCAGTCGAGGGTGAACGACGTGATCGGCCAGGTGGCGACGCGGGCCGCGTTGAACGAATACAGGACGATGATCCCGATCGGGATGTAGATGAACGCGAGCAGCAGCGCGGACGCGACACGCAGTGCGATTCGGACGCCACGGGACAGACTCATCAGAGGGCCTCGAATGCGCCGAGCCGGCGGGCACCAAGCAGGAACACCAGCATGATCGTGACGGGCACCATGGCGAACGCGGCCGCCAATGGCTGGTTGCCCGCAACGCCGACGAAGTCATAAACAACGTTCCCGATGAACCGCGTGTTGGAGACCAGGGTCGGCGTGATGTAGTCGCCAAGCGTCAGGCTGAACGTGAAGATGGAGCCGGCTGCGATCGCCGGCAACGCCAGGGGCAGGATGACCCTTCGGACGGTCATCCCCGCCCGGCCGCCCAGGTCGGCCGAGGCCTCCAGGAGCGAGCCCGGGATCCGCTCGAGCCCGGCAAACACGGGGATGATCATGTAGGGCAGCCACAGGTAGCTCTCGACCAGCCAGACCGCGGCATCACTGTAGCCGGGACCCTTGAGCCCGATGGGCTGGAGCACGGCGTTGAGGACGCCACCTTCGCTCAGGATCAGGCGCCAGGCATAGACCTTGACGAGGTAGCCGGACCAGAGCGGCAGCAGGATCGAGACGACGAGGATGCCGCGCGTCCGGGTCGACGCCAGCTTCGCCATGTAGAAGGCGATGGGCAGGGCGAGGATGATGTCGGTCACGGTGACCAGGGCGGCCATCACCACCGTTCGGACGGCGATGGTTCGGTAGATCTCCTCGGTGACGATCTCCTGGTAGTTGCGGAGCGTGGGCTCGGTAATCAGGTTGCCGCTGAACGAATCGACACGCCAGAACGAGGTGACCAGGAAAAGCGCCAGCGAGCCCAGGTAGGCGAAGACCAGCCAGCCCAGGGGCGCAGCCATGAGGCTCGCGAGCTGGGCGCGCGGATGACGATAGAGCGCCGCCGCCACTCGCCGCGCCAACGAGGCGGGCGGAGCGGCGGCGGCGTTGGCATCGGTCATCGCGTCGGCACTGGTGCCGATCGGGCCAGGGTCAGGACGTGACCGGGCTTACGCCCCGGTGATCTCGGTCCACGCCTTGGTCCACGCGTCAAAGTCGGTGCAGATGTCGCCGCGACCATCGAGGCACGTCGTCGTCGGCGTGTTCCAGTACCAGATGTTCTTGAAATACTCCTCGTCCGCGGCGTGGAATTGGTCGCAGAAGCCGGCCGACTGCTTCTCGGCCTCGGCACACGCGGCCGTGCTGACCGGTGCTTCACCGAAGTAGACGGTCACGTCGGCGTTCGGCTTGGGCGAGATGATGTAGTCCATCCACTTGTACATGCAGTTCGGGTGCTTGGCCTTGGACGAGATCATCCAGGTGTCCGACCAGCCGGTGGCGCCTTCCTTTGGCGTGACACTGGCGACCTGCTTGCCGCCGGCCGCATTGATCGTGTTCTGCTGGTAGAGCCACGCCGTGCCGAGCGCCATGTCGCCGTTGGCGAAACCGTCGATCTCCTCCTGGGCCGTTCCCCAGTACTTCCCGATCAGCGTCTTCTGGACCTTCAACAGGGCGACCGCGGCAGCGAGCTGGTCCTTGTCCAGCGAATATGGATTGGTGATCTTGAGCTCGGGCTTGGTCTTCATCAGGTACAGCGCGGCGTCCGCGATATAGATCGCGTAGTTGTAGGCCGTGATCTTGCCCTTGTACGGCGAATTGGCATCGAAGACGACGCTCCAGCTATCGGGCGCCGGCGTCACCACGGCGGGGTCGTACATCAGGACGTTGGCACCGCGCCCGTGGGGCACGCCGTATCCCACGCCATTGACGGTGTTGTACGACTGGTTCTTGAGGCCTGCGAAGACATCCTTGTAATTCGGGATGAGGTCGAAGTTGACCGGTGCGACATCGCCGCCGGCGATGAGCCGGAGCGTCGCGTCGCCCGAGGCCGACACGCCGTCGTACTCGCCGGTCTTCATCAGCTGGACCATGTTGGCCGAGTCGAGGCCAACCTTGACCGTCACCTTGCAGCCCGTCGCGGTTTCGAACGGCGTGACCCAGTCGTAGCCTTGGACCTGCTCGCCGCCCGTGCCACCCACGACGTAGCCGGCCCATGCCACCAGGTTGAGCGCCCCCTCGCCGTTGCCGAGCGATGCCGGAACGCTGGGAGCCGGGCTCCCGCTCGAACTCGAGCAGCCGCCAATCACGATCGCCGCCGTCGCGACGACGGCCATCAGTCCACGCGTGCGCATGACCCTCTCCTCCTCTTCCGATCACTCCCCATCCGCGATGGGCAGCTGATGCTGTCGCTTCCAGACGAGGCGGACAGCCTTGCCCTGCTGGGCAAGCGCCTCGGTCGAGGTCGTTGCCAGGTTCTGTTGCGTGACAACCAGCTCCGACCCCGCGTCGAGCGTCACGATATAGCGCGTGTCGGGCCCGAGATAGACGACGTCGCGGAACCCGCCCGGCGCCGACGCTTCGTCGGCGCCCACCGAGGCCTCGGGATCGGCGAGGCGGATCTTCTCGGGCCGGATCGTGAACGTGCCGCGCGTCCCCAGGATGCGCTCGGCCACGTCGTCGCGCAGCAGGTTCGAGGTACCCACGAAGCCGGCCACGAAACGAGTCGCCGGGCGCTCGTAGACCTCCGCTGGTGCGCCGACCTGTTCGATCCGACCGTTGTTGAAGACGGCCAGGCGGTCGCTCATCGTGAGCGCCTCTTCCTGGTCGTGGGTGACGTAGATGAAGGTGATGCCAACCTGCTGCTGGATGGCCTTGAGCTCGATCTGCATCTCTTCACGGAGCTTGAGATCGAGCGCGCCGAGTGGTTCGTCGAGGAGGAGCACGCGCGGACGATTCACGAGCGCCCGAGCGAGAGCGACCCGCTGCCGCTGGCCGCCAGAAAGCTGGCTCGGCTTGCGCCCCTCGTACCCCTCGAGTCGAACCATGCGAAGCGCGTCCCGCACGCGATCGGCACGTTCTGGCCCTGGAACCTTGCGCACGAGAAGGCCGTAGCCCACGTTGTCGCCGACGGTCATGTGGGGAAAGAGCGCGTAGTCCTGGAAGACCGTGTTGACGTCGCGATCGAACGGCGGGACGTTGGTCACGTCGACACCCTGCAGGAAGATCCGGCCCTCGCTCGGCAATTCGAAGCCGGCGATCATCCGCAGCGTCGTCGTCTTGCCGGAGCCTGACGGACCGAGCATCGAGAAGAACTCACCGTCCCGAACGTCGAGGTCGATGCCGTTGACGGCGACGACAGGGAACGTTCCATCGGTCGCCACGAACTTCGCCACCCGGCGCCCCACGTCGTCGCCGCCGAAGCGTTTCACCACGCCTTCCAGTCGGACGGCGATGCTCGGGACGCGCGCCCCCGCATCGGGAGCCCCGGGGAGTTGGGTCGGGATCGCCAACGGGACCTCAGGAACAGGAATGTCCGCCGAGGCCGGCGGTCGCTGATCGAGTGGGCCGCATGCTGCCGCGCCCTCGGGAGCGTGTCAAGCGGGGCCGACCTGGTTCCGCGTGCCGCACCGTTTGCCGCTCGCCGCATCCTAGACTGGCCACCCATGCTTCTCCGCCCAGCGTCAGGCCGCGATCCGTCGATCCACGCGATCGCATTCGCCGCGTTCCTCGGCCTCCTGGGGGGCTGTGGCACCGGCGACGTCCCGGCCACCCCGCCGATCGTCGCGGGAGTCGCCGGCGCGCCTCGCGACATCAACCTGATCGCCCGGGACTATGCCTTCGTACCAGGTGTGCTGGACCTCGTGCCGGGCGAGGCGGTCCTGCTGCACGTGATCAACGCCGGGCTCGACATCCACGAGGCCGTAATCGGAGACGGGTCCGTCCAGGACGCCTGGGAGGTCGCGGAGGCCGCGACCGTCGGCGCCCCGCCTGGACCGACACCGGTGGTCCAGGTGCCCGCCGACGTCGCCGGGCTGCGGATCGTGGTCCATTCCGGCGAGCGCGTCGACCTGGCCTGGACCGTGCCCGCGGATGCGGTCACCGCGAGCCCATGGGTCGTCGGTTGTCACATTCCCGGACATTGGGCGAAGGGGATGCAGATCCCGATCCGGTGGGTCTCCCGCAACACGCCTTGAACACCCCGGGTGGTACCCTCTGGCTCCGCGCGCTCGTGGGCGCGGATCGGCGGTCAGCCTCGAGGAGAATCTGGATGACCTATGTGATCGCGGAGCCGTGCATCGATGTGCTCGACGTGTCGTGCGTCTCCGTCTGCCCGGTGGATTGCATCCACTTCGACGAGGGCACGGATCGCAAGCTGTTCATCGATCCCAACGAGTGCATCGATTGCGGTGCCTGCGAACCGGAATGCCCGGTGAACGCGATCTTCCCCGAGGAATCGCTCCCGCCGGAATGGGCCAACTACACGGTCATCGACGCGACCTGGTTCACCGACAAGGCCGCCGCCCGAGCCGCGATCGACGCGGCCAAGCCCGCCTGACCGCCGGTCCGGCCCGCGACGCCCCGGGCCGGGCGTGACTCGGGCCTGCGATGCGCATCGTCTCCCTCCTGCCATCCGCGACCGAGATCGTCTGCGCCCTCGGCCTCGGAGACGAGCTGGTGGGCGTAACCCACGAATGCGACTTCCCGCCCGAGGCCATCGGCAAGCCGGTCATCACCAGGAGCGTCCACGATCTCGGTGGAACATCGTCGCGTGAGATCCACCGGCTGGTCAGCGCGGCCATGCACGGGGGCTCGTCGCTCTATGCGCTCGACGACGAGGCACTGGCGGCGGCGAAGCCGGATCTGATCATTACCCAGGAGCTGTGCCGGGTGTGCGCCGTCAGCTACCGCGAAGTCAACGAGGTGGCCCGGGCGATCGACGCGGAGATCCCGGTTGTCTCGCTCGAGCCGACCTCCATCGAGGGGATTCTCAATGCCATCACCACGGTCGGGGCGATGACCGAGGCGGAGGACGCCGCCGTCGATCTCGTGGAGTCGCTGCGCGAACGTCTCGGGGCCGTCGAGCAGCAGGTCCAGGCACGCCGCGATGGCGGACACCGGTCACCACGG
>JAXDKX010000055.1:0-3852 GCA_034666905.1 Chloroflexota bacterium
GCCGCGTGGACGCACCCGCCCACAGGGCGACGCGGACGAAGGGACCGGCGGCGCGGGCGGGACGTCCGCAGGAGCCCGTCCGGCCCAAGGCCGCCCGACCGGAGGCCGCCCACCTGGCAGCCGCCCGGATGGCACCGACTCACCGGGAAGCCGCCCGACCGGAGGCCGCGCCGCGGGCTCCGGGACCGGCCCGCGCCGAGGCAAGGCGACGCTCGGGTCGACGTCGTACGACGGAGCCGATGCGGGCCCGTTCGAGCCGGATTGGGGTGGCGCAAGCTGGTACGGGACCTCGAGCGGCACGTACTGGACGATCAACCCGAAGGAGTACGCGGACCCGCGCAAGCACGGACCCGAGTACCAGGCCCGCGCCCGGCGTTCGTCGACCTCGCGTTCAGGGACGGGAACTCCGTCCGAGGAGGCTCCCGAGACCCTCGAATCCGAATCCCCTGATACGGATAGCCCGGGTTCCTCCGGGGAACCCGGCGAGTCCCGCCTCGGAGGTGCAGCGGGGGCGCCCGGCCGCGCGGCATCCGGCGCAGCCTCCGACGCGACCCACACGACCGCTTCGTGGTGGAACTCCACGGCGGGACCGGAGGCCGCTGGCTCGTCCCCAAGGGGCGAAGCGACCGGACCGACCGGAGGCGCGGCTGACGACCGACCGTTCCGCGAGGCGTCGCCATCATCCGGAGCGGCGGACCCGGATCCGGCCCGTGCCGCCGCGGAGCTCGCCCGGGCCCTGACAGATCCAGGCTCGGGAGGGCTGCGCGGCCGGATCCTGCGCGCCTTCTTTGGCTGGCTCCCGATCGCGTTCGGCCTCGGCTGGCTCTTCGGTGAGCTGACAGGATGCGGCAGGTTCGCGGCCACCTGCGATCCCTCGGTCAATCCACTCATCCTCGTGATCCAGGGCGCCGCGCTCGTCGCCCTCGTCCTGGTTCCCGCGGCCGCCTCGCTTGCCGCCATGGCGTCGCTGAGCCTGCTCTCCGCCGCCGTCGCGGCGACCCTCATCCTGTCGGCGACGGGCTCCGCTGCCGACGAGGGATCCCGGCGGGCGACGCTGGGTGTCCTGCTGCTCGCTGCCTGGATCGCGGGGCTGATCGTCGCGATCGCCCGCCGGCTTCGGTCGGTGTCAGCGCGAGTCGGTCCCGTATCCTGAGGCCATGCCTCGACGCCAGCACCCGCGAGATCTGTCGGGCGCCGCCCAGGAGTACCTCCTTGCATTGCGGGTGATGGCCGGCGCCGAAGAGGGTGGCCGGGTGACCGCAGCCCAGATTGCGCGTCATCTCGGCGTCACCACCCAGGCCTCCAGCGAGATGTTCCGGCGGCTCGTCGCCGATGGCCTGGTCGACCACGCCGAGGGCCGGGACCTCCACCTCAGCAGCGCCGGCCGGGCGGTCGCCGACGCCATCTTCCGGCGCCACGCGCTGCTCGAGTGGCTGCTTACCTCGGTCATCGGGCTCGGCTGGGCCGAGTCGGACGATGAGGCGATGCGTCTCCAGGGCGCGATCTCGCCGCGCGTCGAGGCGCGCCTGGATGAGATGCTCGGGCATCCGGAGACTTGTCCGCATGGCAACCCGATCGATGCCGAGACGGCCCGACGGCGTCCCGCCGGGACCAGGCTGAGCGAGATCGAGGCGGGCCAGCGAGCGACGATCTATCGCATTACCGAGGAGGCCGAGGAGGATGCCGGGCTCCTGTCCTACCTCGAGGCTCGCGCGCTGACGCCCGGTGCCCACATCACGGTCCTGGCTCGCAGCGAGTCGCTGGACTCGCTCACGCTCGACGGCCCACGCGGACGGGCCACCCTCGGCCTGCGTCCAGCGGCCCTGATCCGGGCCTTGCCGGGCGAGGCGGACCCGGGGCTCTTCCACGTGGTCCCCGAGCGATGACCGATTCGCCTCGGGTCCGGATCGCGCCGAGTCCTACTGGCCCGCTACACATCGGGACCGCGCGAACCGCGCTGTTCAACTACCTGTTCGCACGCCACACCGGCGGCACCTTCGTGCTGCGACTCGAGGACACGGATCAGGCGCGCAGCTCGATCGCCTACGAGAAGGACATCCTCGACGGCCTCCACTGGCTCGGCCTGACCTGGGACGAGGGTCCGGAGGTCGCCGGGGAAGGGGCTCGTGGACCACACGGACCGTACCGCCAGATGGAGCGCCTGCCCCTGTACGCAGCGGCCGCCGATCGCCTCCTGGCGGCCGACATGGCCTACCGGTGCTACTGCACGGCAGAGGAGCTCGATGCGGATCGCAAGGCCCAGGAGGCCGCAAAGCTGCCGCCACGGTACGTCGGCCGCTGCGCCGCCCTGACCGCGGACGAGCGGGCCGCTCGCGAGGCCGAGGGTCGGCGCGCGGCCGTGCGGTTCAGGGTCGGCGACGGCCTCGTCGCCTTCGATGACATCGTTCGCGGACACGTCGAATTCGACGCGGCGAACCTGGGCGGCGATTTCGTCATCGTCCGCGGCGATGGTTCGCCGCTCTACCACTTCACGGTGGTGGTCGACGACGCGGCGATGCAGATCAGCCACGTTATCCGCGGTGAGGACCACCTGTCGAACACGCCCAAGCACATCCTGCTCTTTCGCGCCCTGGGCTATCCAGAGCCGCGCTTCGCCCACCTGCCGCTGATCCTGAATGCGGATCGCACCAAGATGAGCAAGCGCAAGAGCCAGACGGCCATCGCCGACTACATCGCGGAGGGGTTCATCCGCGAGGCACTGGTGAACTACCTGGCGCTGCTCGGGTGGGCGACGGGCACGGAGGAGGAGGTCCTCTCGATCGACGAGATCGTCGAGCGCTTCGACCTCGACTCGGTCCACAAGGGTGGCGCGGTCTTCGATCGAGAGCGGCTCGAGTGGCTGAACGGCCAATGGATCCGGCGCCTCGCGCCCGATGACCTGATCGAGCGTCTCCGGCCCTTCATCGAGGCCGAGCACGTCGCCGGCCGAATCGACTGGATCCCGTCCGACGATGAGCTCCGAGCGATCCTCCCGGTCGTTCGCGAGCGGTTGCCGACGCTCGGCTCGATCGGCGATCTGGCTGGCTTCCTGTGGGTGCGGTCTGTCGCGGTGGACACGGCCGTCCTCGTCCCGAAGCGCTGGGACCCGGCGACGACCCGGGACGGCCTGACCGCCGCTCGATCGACGATTGCCGCGGTCGGCGAGGTGGCCTTCGAAGCTGACGAGCTCGAGCCGCCGCTGCGCGCACTGGCCGAAGCGCGAGGCTGGAAGGCGGGCGACCTGTTCATGGCGATCCGGGTCGCTGTGACCGGCCGGACGGCCACGCCGCCCCTGTTCGACACCATCGTGGCGCTCGGTCGAGAGCGGACCCTCGAGCGCCTGGATCGGGCCACCGAGGCACTGGCAAGCGGCTGATGGCTTTCTGGCCGCGATACGCTGCCGGACGATCACCCACGACAAGGAGCGAACCATGACCCACGACGACGTCCAGCGATGGCTCGACGCCTACGTCGCCGCCTGGCGGACCTACGACCCATCCGCTGTCGGCGATCTGTTCAGCGATGGCGCCGAATACCGCTTCCACCCGTGGGGCGAGCCTGTCCGCGGACGCGACGCCATCGTCCGGGCCTGGGTCGCTCCCGAGGGCAGCGAGAGCAAGCGCGACGCGCCGGACAGCTGGGATGCGAAGTACGAGCCCTATGTGGTGGATGGGAATCGGGCGGTCGCAGTCGGTTGGAGCCGGTACGTCGCGCAGGGCGACACCCCCGAAAAGCACTATCACAACTGCTATCTGCTCGAGTTCGACGCCGACGGTCGCTGCCGCGGGTTCACGGAGTTCTTCATCGAGCAGAAGTAACCCCGGGCAGCTCAACTGTCCGTTAACACGCGTG
>JAXDKX010000056.1:0-2635 GCA_034666905.1 Chloroflexota bacterium
CGGACCACTCAGAGCGACGGACCTGTGCATTCCGGGGCGGAGGCCGCGTGATGGATCGCCGAGCGTCGCCCAATGACGGGGCGGGGCCTAGACGCCCCCGGAATACCGACGCGACACGCGCATCATCTCGTCGCGGGTCAGGGGTCGCCCGAGACTGCGCATCGACTCTGCCTCGGCGCGATCCTCGAACTCCGCACGTCGCCACGCCCGAAACCGGCGCTGCCAACGCCAATCGAGCAGTGCGGCGCGGGGCTTCATGGAGATCATCACGCTGGACATCGTCACCTCGTCGGTCGGGCCGCGCAATACGACGAGCGACCTATTGAGACCGACCATTCCCGACTTGATCAATCGGCCGCATTCGGGCCACCCAGTCCAGTCCGCCCGACGGGCTGGACGCCCTGACACCCGAATGTGATGGAGGGATCGACGCAGCGGTCGAATGTCGCGACGCCCTTCGGGGTCCGTGACTACTGTGGGCGGTACTGGGTTCGAACCAGTGACCCCCTCGGTGTAAGCGAGGTGCTCTGACCAACTGAGCTAACCGCCCGGGACAGCATACCGACCGCGCTGGAACCGCTGGTTCACCTCGCCGGCCCGGGTTAGGCTAGTCGCCGAAACGGGCCACCAACCGAACGGAGGCTGACTGGATGACCGACGACGTCGCGCGGGCACGGCTGATCGCCCATATCCGTGCGGTCCAGCAACGGTGGCGGGACCTGGTCGCCGAGGTCGCCGACGAGCGCTTGGTACAGCCCGGCGCGATGGGCGAATGGAAGTTCATGGTCGTCGCCGCGCACCTGACCGCGTGGCGCCAGCGGACGGTCCGGCGGCTGCAGGCCGCGGCGCGCGGGGAGCCGCCTCCGGCCAATCCGTGGCCGTCCGACCTGGGCGAGGAAGAGGACGATGCGATCAATGCGTGGATGCACGAGCGATCCAGGGACCGACCGCGCGCCGAGGTCTTCGCCGAGGCCGACGGCATCTACGACGACTTCGTGGCGGTTGTCGAGAGCCTGCCGGCCGACATCCTCTCGGACCCGAACCGCTTCGACTGGATGGAGGGTGTGGCACTCGCCGATGGGGAGTTCGCCGGGCATCTCGACGAGCACGAGCCTGACGTCCGCCGGTGGCTCGCCCGCGGCTGACCGCCAGGCGAGGCTAGTGCCGACGAGGAGATGGTGCCCAGGCCGGGACTTGAACCCGGATGAGTTGCCTCATACGCCCCTCAAACGTACGCGTATACCAATTCCGCCACCTGGGCTAGAGGTGTCACCGCAACGACGGGTCCACGAACGAGGGAATGGTACCGAGGAAGGGATTTGAACCCATACGCCCTTGCGGACACTAGCTCCTGAAGCTAGCGCGTCTACCGATTCCGCCACCTCGGCGCGGACCCACGACCGGCTATCGGTCTGCGGCGAGGCGCCATGTTAGCACATCCCAAAATCGATCCGACGGGTCCGCGACCTGGCGCGGAACCGGGCCGACGAGCGTGTCGCGGACCACGATCGACTCGTCGGCGAAGGCCAGGGGGAGCACGTATTGGCCCTTGGCAAGCTGGGCCTGCAGCGCCGAGTAGGCCGCCGCCCGTGCGGCCGCCGTGCCGGGCTTCCGGGCGGCAACGAGCAGCTTGTCAAGCGCCGGATCCTGCAGGCCGATGACGTTGGGACCGCCGGACAGGGTCTGGCTCGACGCGAGCAGTGGATAGAGATCGGGGTCGAGGCCGACGGTCACGTCGCCGACCGCAACGCTGAAAAGCCCCCTGGCAAGGCGGCCGGTCACGAACGCTGACGGTGCCAGCGCGACGTGGCTGACCTGCAATCCAATCCGTTTCCAGTCGGCCGCAACCGCCGCCGCCGCGGCGAAGGCTGCCGGGTTGGAGGCAGCGTCCGGGCTGTACAGGTCGAAGGTGAACGCCTTCTTGAAGTTGGGCCGTCGCCAGGCATTGTCGACCTTCGTCCAGCCCGCCGCCTTGAGCGCCTTCTGCGCGGCCGCCGGATCGTACGGGACGGTTCCAGCGGCGACCGAGTCGAACAGGACCGAGGACGACGGAATCAACCCCGTGGCGGGACTCGCCGCTCCTGCGAAGGCGGCCTGGATCAGCGCCGTGCGATCGATCGCCTCGAGCAGCGCCGTCCGCATCGCGGGGGTCGCGAAGGCGTGCTGGCCCGGTCGCAGGTTGAACAGCACCGCGGTCAGGGTCGAGCCCGCGTAGCGCAGGATCCGGCTTCCGGTCTCCGACGCAAGATCGCCGACCTGCGCTGGAGGCAGCCCGGAGGCCGCGTCCAGCCCGTCGTCGCGATAGGCCACCACGAGGGCCCCCGGATCGTCGAAGAATCGGAGCTGGATCCCCGTGAGGTACGGGACAGGCCCGCTCGGGCGGATGGTGGCGCCCGGCGTCGCCAGGGAATCCGTGGACGCCGGCGAGGGTTCGCCCGTCGGTTCAGCGCCGACACCGGCCGCGGAGGCCGGCGCCAGGTCCGCGGACGTGGCGTCGAGCCGGACGAGCACGAACGGGCCCGACCCGACGGGCCGCTGCCCGAACGGGGCGTTCGGGAGGCTGTCGATCGGGACATTGGCCAGGAGATGGGCCGGGGCGATCGGCTGGGTCGCGGCCTGGAGGAACCCGCCGAGC
>JAXDKX010000057.1:0-5056 GCA_034666905.1 Chloroflexota bacterium
GGACGATCGCGATCAATCCCGGTTCGGACTACGGCACGGGAGTCCTGAATGGCGCGCTGATCACCCTCGAACGGGACAAGGTCTCGGCCCACCAGCTGGTGCGTGGTTGAGCCGTGGCGCCGAAGTCGCGTCCCGGGCTCCTCATCGCCGTCGACGTCGCCACGTCTGGCGCCCGCGCGACCGCGTTCGATCTCGAGGGTCGACGGCTGCTCGAGGCTCGACGCGGCTATCCGACGCGCTCGCCCCGGCCGGGCTGGGCGGAACAGGACGGTCGGGCCTGGCGGTCGGCCGCGATCGGGGCGCTGGCCGACCTCGTCGCGCGGCTCGAGGGTGGTGGAATCGGTCGGGCGGGCGATGTGCGAGCGATCGGACTGACCGGGCAATGCCCGTCGGTCGTGCTCGTCGATCGCCGTGGCCGGCCGGTCTCCGCCGGCCTGATCTACCGCGACAACCGGGCCAGTGCCGAGGCGGAGGCGATCAGGGCACGCTTCGGCGATCGGGCCATCCATGCCCGGACGGGGCACCTCCCGTCGGGCTTCCACATTGCCCCGAAGCTGCTCTGGCTCCGGGCGCACGAACCAGGCGTCGTCGATCGAGCCGCGTTCGCGCTCCAGCCGCGGGACCTCGTGGCGTTCGCGCTGACCGGCGAGTTCGCAACGGATGGGACACATGCTGCCGCCACCCTCGTCTACGACCTCCGGGGCGGCGGCTGGGACACGCGGATGATCGAGGAGCTTGGGCTCCTGCCGTCGCTCTTTCCGGTCATCCTGCCGTCGAGCGCGGTGATCGGCGGCCTTCGCGCGCCGGTCGCCGCCCGGCTCGGGTTGGCGGCCGGGCTGCCCGTGGTCCTCGGTGGTGCCGATAGCCAGGCCTGCGCCCTCGGGACCGGGGTCGTGGCGCCCGGGCCGGTGAGCGAAATGGCCGGCTCCTCGACGTGCCTCAACGCCGCCGTGCCGGCGCCGCTCGACGTGCTGGCGGTGACCCACTACCCACATGTCATCGCGGGCCCGTTTACCACGGAGACCGGGATCAACACGACCGGGGCAGCGGTAGCCTGGCTGGCCGGCCTGCTCTATGGCGGACGGGCCGGGCGTCCATCCGGGCCCGATTACGCGCGACTCGACGCCGAGGCCGGCGCGGCTCGACCGGGCGCCGACGGCGTGGTCGTCCTGCCCGTTCTCGGCGACGGCGAGCGGACCGACCCGGACATTCGCGGCGCGTTCGCCGGACTCTCGCTCCGGCACGATCGGGCCACCCTGGCCCGGGCGGTGCTCGAGGGAGTCGCGTTTGCGATCGACGACCAGCTCGACCTGCTGCGCTCCGGCGACGTCCCGGTCACCGAGCTGCGCGTCTCCGGAGGCGACACGCGCCTCGCATCGTGGACCCGGATCAAGGCCGACATCCTGGGGATCCCGGTTCGAACCCTGCCCGGCGACGCAGCCGTGAGCGGGGTGGCGATGCTGGCAGGACTGGGTGCCGGCGTCTATCGCGATCCTGCCGAGGCAATCGAGCGCTGCGTCAGGCTCGATCCGCCGGCGGAACCGGATCCGGCGACCCGGGCCGCGTACGCCGACGCTCGCGCCAGGTACCGCCAGCTCGCGGCCTCGGGCGTCGTCCGTGCAAGCCGTCCCGCCAACTTGTCGTCGGACAGCTGATCGTGCGCGTCCGGCTGGGGATCAACACGTGCTTTGCCGTGAAGCGCTGGCCGAGGGTCGAGGATTGGGTGCCGATCGTCCGCGGTCGGCTGGGGCTGCGACTGGTCCAGCATTCGCTCGACCTCGTCGCCGATGGCGCCACAAGGGCGGAGGCCGAGCGGGTTGGCGCGGCAGCGCGGGCGGCGGGCCTCGAGATCCATTCGACCTTCACGGGCCTTGCGGCCTATTCGGGCAACCTCCTGCTTCATCCGGATCGGGCCAGTCGCCAGGCCGCGGCGACCTGGTTCGGCTGGGCGATCGACTGGACGGCGGCGATCGGCGGGATCGCGACGGGCGGTCACGTCGGTGCGTTCTCCGTCCCCGACTGGGAGCATCCGGAGCGGCGCGAGGCGCGCTGGCGCGAGCTCCAGTCGTCACTGCTGGACCTGTCACGCCACGCGCGCCAAGCCGGCCTCGAATACCTGATGGTCGAGAACCTCGCGGCGGCAAGGGAGCCGTCGACCATGGCGATGATGCGCGACCTGCTGACCGAGGGCGACGGTGACCATGCGCCGGTCCGGCTCTGCCTCGACGTCGGCCACATGTGCGTGCCGGGAAGCGATGGCGATGATCGCGACCCATATGCCTGGCTGCGCGAGCTCGGCCGGGCGGCGCCGGTCGTCCAGCTGCAGCAGTCGGATGCCGAGGGCGACCACCACTGGGCCTTCACCTCCGAGCGCAATGCTGCGGGCCGGATCGACGCCGACCGGGTCCTCGACGCCCTCGAATCCGGCGAGACGGAGGAGACCACGCTCATCCTCGAGGTGATCCCGCCCTTCGAGCAGGACGATGGTGCGGTCCTCGACGACCTGGCGGCATCGGTCGAGTACTGGGGAGAAGCACTCGCGCGCCGCGGCCTCAGCTGACGGCCACGTCCCCGGAAAGGGTCTCTGGCTGGCGCCGGTCTCCGGCACTCCAGCTACCAGGGCAGGAGCTTCGCCGACGCCTTGTAGATCGGGGCAAGCACCCGCTGGCCGTCGCCGGCGATGTCGAGCAGGTTGGGCTGAACAGCATCAATCAGGATGTGCGGGTTCATCCAGGCCTGGACGAGCGCGCCGCCGCGAAACGTGAGCTCCAGGGTGATCCCTTCGAGCGTCGGTTCGGACCAGGATTGGTCGAACGTGAAATTGCCGAGCGAATACCAGATGGGCTTGCCCTTGTAGACCTCCATCGCCTGCGCCCAGTGCGGGTGGTTCCCGATCACGATGTCGAAGCCGGCGTCGACCATCCGGTGGCCGAGACGTTGCTGGGAGCGCGACGGTCCGCTCGTGTACTCCACGCCCCAGTGGGGAAACGCGATCACCACCTTGGCACCGGCGGCCCGCGCGGCGGCGACGTCGGCCTTGAAGAACGTGGAATCGAGCGGCGTGTCGCCGATCGTCGTGGACGTTGCGCCGTAGTACGAGCCCGAGATCCCGTCGTACCCGACGATCGCTACCTTGACGCCACCCCTGGTGAAGATGGCAGGCTTCCTCGCCGCGGCAAGATTCACGCCGGCCCCGAATGGAACGATGCCGTACTTTTTGAGGCTTCGGATGGTCTGCAGGATCCCGGCCGTGCCGCCGTCGCCGATGTGGGTCGACGCGACCGACGCGACGTCGATGCCGGCGCGACCGATGCCGGCCAGCAGGGCCGGATCTCCGGTGAACACCGTCCCGTGGCGATGGAAGGTGAAATGGTCCGGGGCGGACTCCTCCATGTTGGCCAGGGCCAGATCGGCCGAGCTGATCAGGTCGCGCATGGCGCCGGGGTGCCCGGTCGACACGATCGTGGGCAACGTCCAGCCGAACGCCGAGCAGCAGGTCACGCCGGCGACCCGCGCCGTGCCTCCGTCAAACGGGTAGTCGATGCCCTTGTGGAGGTTCTTGACGACATAGGCATAGCTCCGATCGAGACCGAGGTCGCCACCCGCGAACAGCGTCCAGGTGGTCCCGGGGTCATAGCCGGCGGACCCGATCGGCAGCGTCGCCGTGAGCGGCCAGTCATGGATCGATGTGAGGCGGTGAACGCCGAACAGCGCCTTGCCCTTCCAGCCGAGGCCGCGAATGCCCGGACCGACCTCGTCGGCGCGAAGGAACCCCAGGCGACTGCGATGGGCAGCCAGGTCGGACATCAGGGTCGCGGCGTCCGGGGCCAGGAGGAGCCGCGGCCCGGCGGCGCTTCTGGTCTGCCCGAGGGCCTCGAGGATCGCGTCCGCCTCGTCGGCGACCAGTTCGAGCCTGGCCCAGGCCTTGCTGGTTCCCTTGACGACCGCGGTCACCTCGGACGGCCCGATCGAGGTCCTGGTCGAGCGGTAGTCCGCCACGCCGACGATCGCGACCGGACCCGACGGCGCCGGCGTCGGCGATGCGGCCGGTGAGAAAGGGCTCGCGGCGACCGCCACGGATGGGGAGGCCACCGGCGACGAAGAAGCCGCAGCCGATGACGCCTCCGGCGATCCGAGCGAACCGGTCGTCGCCGGCGCGACGCCGGATGGCTCACTCGATCGGGGCTGAAGCTCGGCCGCGCCGACCATCGCCGCGATCACGGCAGCGACCACGATGGCGATCCGCAGGGGGCCGAACGCGAGCTTCATCGTGTCCAAGAGCCTACCGACGCGGAGGATCTCCCGCCAGCCGAGGCCGAGCCGCCGCGGGCGCCGGCTTCACCGCATGGTGGACAGCGGTCGCCTTCGGGCGGTAGAGTCCGTCCCTGATGACCGAGCAGCTCCGTCCCATGTGCGCGTGTCCGTGTCGCCGGCGAGTGTCGGCTGGGTTCGCGCGTGTGGGCGTCGAGGTGGCGATCACAACTCGCTGACGCTAGCCGGCCTCGCAGGTCCAACGTCCTGCGCGAGCCCGGTCCGTCTCGGGTCCCCGGACACGCTCCGCCAACCAGCGGACCGCTCGCGCCTCGCCAGTCATCGAGGTCCGACCCGTGTCAACACCCACCGTCCTTCAGCCGCCACCCTCCACTGCCGATGCGCCCCAATCGACAGCCGCGCCCGGGCGGCAAATCGACCCGCGCGGCCATCGTTTCGGTGCGGGGCTGTCGGTGGTCGTGCTCGTGCTCGCGTTCGTCGCGCAGGCGCCGATCCTCGTCCTCCTGGTGGCCCTCGCCCTCGGCGTCAGCGCCGCGTTCGGGACCCGCTATTCGGCCCTTGGTCGGCCTTGGCCGATCGTTCGCCGAGCCCTCCGCATCGGTCCACCGGCCGAGCTGGAGTCCGAGTATCCGCCGCGATTTGCCCAGGCACTCGGGACCGTCGGATTGTCGATCGCACTGATCCTCTTCGCCCTCGGCGCACAGCCCTGGGCCTGGCTGCCCGTGGGCGCCGTTGCGGCCCTCCAGACGGTCCTCGCGGCGACTGGCTACTGCCTCGGCTGCCG
>JAXDKX010000058.1:0-6899 GCA_034666905.1 Chloroflexota bacterium
ATCGCGCGGTCGGGCGCCCCGACGACCTGCGCGGGCTCGAGCTATACCGTGCGCACGGCGCCCGGCACCTCGAGCCCGGCGTCCTCCTGAGGCTCAGCCAGGGCGACTACCACGCGGGCGACCCCGAGGGGGCGGAGGCGTGGGCTCGGGAGGCGCTGCGCTCCGCCGAGGAACTGGGTTGGCGTGACGTCGTGCAGTGGGCGGCCGGCGACCTGCTGAACGCCCTGTTCGCCGGGCCGTCGCCGCTCAGCCGCCTCGCCGCGGAGGCGGGGGCGCTCGTGGACCGGTGGGCCGGGCGCTTGGCGTCGAGGCCCGCCCTCTGGGTTCGCGCGGAGGCCCGGGCCTTGATGGGGGATGCACCCGGGGCACGGGCGGACCTGGACGAGGCCGCCCGGCTGCGGGCTGCCCTCGGCCTCCCAGGAGACTCGGACGAGCTATGGGCCGAGCCGTCCGTGGTGCTCGGTACCGGGGACCTCCGCGCGGTGGCGGAGGCGTGCCGGGCGGCGCTCGCGCAGCTCCCCGATGGGGACCGCATGAACAGGAACTTCATGCTGGGCATGTACGCCCGTGTTCTCCTCGACCTGGGCCACGACGAGGAGGCCCAGGTGGCGGTCGAGCCCCTCGAGCGCAGCGCGATCGTCGAGCAGCTCACCATCCACCGCTCGCTCGGGGCGAGGCTGCTGGCCCGGAGAGGCGACATCGACGCGGCCCTGGCCTCGATCGACGAGGCGGCCGCGCTCCTTGTCCCGACGGGCCTGGCGATCGTCAAGGCCGACGTGGCCCTCGACCGTGCGCACGTCCTGCTCGCGGCCGGCCGCGTCGAGGATGCGAGGGCCAGCGCCGAGGACGCCCTGGGCCGCTACCGGACGAAGGAGCACGAGGTCGGCGCGCGTCGCGCGGTGGCGCTGCTCGGTGCGATGACGCACCCGCGATAAGTCGGACTGAGCCCTTCCTGCGCAGGACACGCCGCCGACGTCGTCGCACATTGCATCCGGTGTAGACATAACTCACCTTATCGGAAGTAGTATCCCGGCCTGTCGACCACTTCCCTGCGATCGCCGAGCAGCGCCTCCGCCCCTCAGCCTCGCCGCATCGCGCAAACGCTGTACGCCGTCGACGGAACCCGGAATGCCTCGATGACTCGGTAGCCATGGCGCTCGTAGAAGCGCACGTTGGCTGGCGTGAATGTCTCGAGATAGACCGGCAGGCCGCGCGCATCGGCAATCGCGCTGCCGGCCGCGAGGAGGCGCCCGCCAACCCCATGGCCCTGGACAGCTGGCTCGACGGCCAGGAAGGTGCAGCGGAGGTGCGACTGGCCGGCCATCAGGCGGTCATGGAGCGCCTCGAGCTTGGCAGCCATCGGGATGAAGCGGTTCAGCGCGACCTCCGTGAGCGCGGGAGCGCCTGGCGCCGTCGCAGCAGCCATCAAGCCGGCCGGCGAGGGACCGTATGCGGCCGGGCCGTACCAGAAGGCAACGCCCCCCGCCGGGGAACCGGTCACATGTGTCGCGGTCGCCTCGGTGAGGCTGGCAGTCACGAACTGGTGGAACAGCGCGTTCATCGCGGCGTCCCGGAGCGACTCCTCGGGCTCGACGATCATCGCGCCCGGGTCGTCGTGAAAAGCCCGGGTCATCATGGCCACGATGGGGTCCCGATCGGCGGCAACGACGGCCCGGATCTCGTCCGGATTCACGTATTGCTGCCGGTGATGATCAGCAAGGCCGCCCCGTCCGGTCGCTGGATCGCCTCCAGGCCCGCCCAGGCGGCCGCAGCGGCCCCTTCCACCGTGATCCCGAGCTCCTCGGTCAGCACCGCCTGGGCAGCCCGTAGCGCCTCGTCGGACACGAGGACCATGTCGTTGACGCGACCCGCCATCAGGGCCACCGCAGCCGGGATCGACACGCGCGAGGCGATGCCGTCAGCGTAGGTCGCCACCGACGGCGTATCGATGGCCCGGCCCGCTCGCCAGCTGAGGGTCATCGCGGATGCGCCAGCGGCCTGGACGCCGACGATCCGGCATCCCGACACGGTCCCGTGCAGTCCGGATGCGACACCGTTGATCAACGAGCCGTTGCCGACGGGAACGAGGGCGACGACGGGCGGTGGAAGCACGCCGGCCCGCACCGCGTCGGCGATCTCGAGCCCCATCGTCGCGGCGCCGGTGGCAATCCAGGGGTCGTGTCCATCGACCAGCAGCTCCGCGTCCTCGGCGACGGCATACGTCTCCGATCCCGCCCGCGCGTCGTCAAAGTCCTCCCCCGCCTCGATCACCGTTGCGCCGAGGGCACGCATGCGCGCGATCTTGGCTCGATTGGCGTTGCGCGACGCGAAGACAACGGCCTCGACGTGGAGCGCCCGGGCCGCATAGGCGACACCCTGGCCGAAGTTGCCGGCGGACGCGACCACGACCGCTCGATCGGGCCCCACCCTCCCCTGCTCCGACAGGGCGTGCAGGGCAATCCAGGTGCCGCGGCCCTTGAACGAGCGGATCGGGTTCGCCGTCTCGATCTTGACGATGACCGGGATCCCGGCGCGGGCAGACAGCCCCTCGTGGACATACTGCGGCGTATCCAGGAAGGCGGGGTCGATCCGGCCGCGTGCCCGACGGATGCTCTCGAGCGACAGCGGGTCCGGGGTCTCGATCACCGGGCGATCATGGCATGATCCGCCGGCGCCGAACCAGGCACAAAAACGCCCGAAGGAACTACCGGTCCGTAGTCAGCCCCGCTGATTTGCATCCGCGAAACTGCTTTCGGTCCAGAGCCCCTTCGAGCAAGGCCTACGATAGCCGAGCCTCCCAGGGCTGGCTACCGAGTTATCAACGAGTTTCGACGAAGTTGCGTCTCGAGAGCGGCCTTGTCCACAGGTTGTCCACGGCGGCGGAGGTCAACCGGGCGTCGCGAGCTCCAGCGGCCACTCGAGCCCGTCGCGCAGGCCGCTCGGCAAGCCGCGACCGTCGACGGCGACCAGACGCCCACTGGAGGCGCGGGAGGCGTCACCCTCGCCCTCGATCCGCCATTCGGACGGGCCGAGCCGGATGAACCGACGGGTTGCCTCGGAAACCGCGAGGTCGGCGGTAATCATGATGACCGGGACGGTTCGCTCCTCCCCTACCTCCATGGACCCGGCCAATCGATGGACCGTCACCACGGTCGCGAGCGGTCGATCCGCGATCTCCAGGCCGTGCTCATCGCTCCAGGGCAGGCGAAGGTGCCGCACGCCATCCACCGCAACGACGTTGCCGTGAAGCGCCTCGTGAGACCGTTCCGGATGCAGGGTGAGCATCCCCGCGGCGGTCGCCAGCTCGAGCCTGCTCGGCCGCCCATCGAGGTCCACCTCCAGGAGCAGGGCGTGGCTGATCGCGCCATCGACAGTCGCGGCCGCCCGCCAACGTCGGCCGCGCCGGCCATCGGCGACCGACCAGACGAGTCGTGCCCCGTCGCCCAGGACGCTCGTGCCGGCCTGGCGGACCGGACCGCTCATCGAGCGGAGGCCGAGCCGATCGGATCCGGGGATTCGTCCTCGGCCTCCGCCCAGCGCGCTGCCGCCGCCTCGAGCTCACCGGCGAGTGAGGGCGCGACGCGGCCCCGGATGTGGACGTCACGTTCGCGATACTCGAGCTCGATCGTCCCGCGCTGGCGGACCCGCGCGAGCAGCTCGCCGGCGACATACGGCAGCGAGACGTCGACATCGACCCAGAGCGATGCGAGCAGGGCAGCGATCCCCGCCCGCAGCGTCTCCATGCCGAATCCGGTCAGGGCCGACACGAAGCACGATCCGGCGATCGCCGGCGCCGGGGTGGAGCCGTCGCGGGCGGCCGGGTCCAGGAGATCGGCCTTGTTGAACGCGACGAGGCGCGGCTTGTCGCCGGCTCCCAGCTCGTCGAGGACCGTCTGCACCGTGGCCCGGTGCTCGTCGAAATGCGGATCCGACGCGTCGACCACCTCGATGAGGACGTCGGCCCGGTTGACCTCGTCGAGCGTCGCTCGAAATGCCTCGATCAACTGGTGCGGGAGCTTGTGGATGAACCCGACCGTGTCGGTGACGATGGCAACCTGGCCGTCGCCGAGCTTGACCTGGCGGCTCGTCGGATCGAGCGTGGCGAACAGCTTGTCCTCCGCCTTCGCGACCTCGCTCCCGACGAGCGCGTTGAGGAGGGTCGACTTGCCGGCGTTCGTGTAACCGACGATGCCCACGGTCGGCCAGAGCCGGCGATCCCGGCCGCGAGCGGCGGTGTCCCGCTGCTGGCGAACCTGGTCTACGCGCTCCTTCATCTTCGAGATACGCGTGCGGACGATCCGGCGGTCGGTCTCGAGCTGGGACTCGCCGGGTCCGCGCGTCCCGATCCCGCCACCGGTCCGGCTCAGGTGGGTCCACAGCCGGGTGAGACGGGGCAGCTGGTACTCGAGCTGGGCGAGCTCGACCTGCAGCCGGCCTTCGTGGGTCTGGGCGTGCAGGGCGAAGATGTCGAGGATCAGGCGGCTGCGGTCGATCACCTTGACGTTGAGCAGCTCCTCGAGCGCTCGCTGCTGGGCGGGCGACAGCTCGTCGTCCGCGATCAGGACGTCGAAACCGGTCTCGCGCCTGGCGGCCGCCAACTCCTCGGCCTTGCCCTTGCCGATGTACCAGTTCGGGTCGACATGGCGGCGGTTCTGCCACTCGGCACCGACGACCTCGGCGCCGGCCGTTGTGGCCAGGCTCGCGAGCTCAGCCAGCGAGTCGTCGGCCGACCAGCCGACGTCGTCGCCGGTGTCGACGGCGACGAGAAAGGCCTTCTCGGCGGGCGTGGCAAGGTCGATCATCGATGGTCGGGGCACGGCCGGAAGGATACTCGCCGCGGACCGGAACCGCCGCCGGACCTAGGCCATCCCGATGCGCGAAGCGCGTACGCCCGAGGCCAGCTCCGAGGCGATCGCGACGGCGTCGGCGAACGGATCGCCAATGGCCGGGTCCAACCAGCGGATCCCGGGCTCCGCCTTGAACCAGGTCCGCTGGCGCTTGGCGAAAGCCACGTTGCGGGCCACATCGGCATCGATCGCCACGTCGAGGGAGGCCTCTCTATCGATGACCGACCACGCTTCGCGATAGCCGATCGCCGAGAACGCGGGCAATGTCGGATCGAATCGCTCCCGGAGGGCGCGTGCCTCCTCGATCAGGCCGGCGTCGAACTGGCCGCGCGCCCGATTGGCGATCCACTCGCGGTGGATCGCCGGCTCGAGAGACAGGCCGATCCAGGCGAGCGGCCCGTCGTAGCCGCGCGGGGCGGGCAACGGACCGTCGCCCTCGACCGAGGTGATCTCGAGCGCCCGGACGACACGCCGTGGGTTGCGCATGTCGATCGTGGCGGCTCGCCTGGGCGCGATCGCCCGGAGCCGTTCGACGAGTGGCTCGAGGCCAACCGCCAGGAACTCCGCTTCCAGCTGCGCCCGGCTGGCCGGGTCGGCCGGCAGCGAATCCGTGGCAATCCCGCGCGCGATGGCTCGCAGGTAAAGGCCGGTGCCGCCGACCAGGATCGCGACACCGTCCCGCTCCCTGATCCCGGCGAGTGCCGCCTGGGCGTGGGCCACGAAGTCGGCCAGGCTGAATGGCTCGTCCGGCGAGGCGAGGTCGAGGCCGTGGTGCGGAATGCCGGCGCGCTGCTCGACGGTGGCCTTGGCCGTGCCGATGTCGAGGCCGCGGTAGACCTGGCGGGAATCCGCCGAGACGATCTCGGTCGGGATCCCGGCCTCGGCCAGGGACAGCGCGGTCCGGATCGCGAGCGCGGTCTTGCCCGTCGCCGTTGGCCCGGCGATCACGAGCAGCGGGGGCGACCCGGTGGCCAGACCCGCCCCGGTCGCCGCGCCCGCGGCTTGTCCGACCGAAGCCCTCACGCCCCGAGGACGCGCCCCCGGAGCGCGTAGGGTCCGGCGTGCTGGATCCGGGCCACGACTGTTCGACCGAGCAGCTCGGCCGGGCCGTCCAGGTGGACGAGTTTGTTCTGGCGACTCCGACCGGATAGCCGGATGCCCTCATCATCGGCCTGGGCATCTCCGTCGTGGTCGTGCAGGCGCGGCGGGACGATTCGATCGATCAGGACGTCGACCTCGCATCCGAGCCAGGCCCGGTTCCGCTCGAGCCCGATCTCCTCCTGGAGCGCGAGCAGCGTATTGAGACGGGCGCGCTTCACGTCGGCCGGGACGTCGTCGGCGAGATGGGTCGCTGGCGTGCCCGGCCGCTCCGAATAGGCGGCCGCGAAGACCTGGTCGTACCGAACGGTCTCGAGCAGCCGCAACGTCTCCTGGAACTGTGCCTCCGGTTCGCCGCAGAAGCCCACGATGATGTCCGTCGAGATCGCGATCCCGGGCACGGTCTCGCGGATCCGGGCCAGGCGCTCGAGATAGTGCTCGGTCGTGTACTGGCGGCCCATCCGGCGCAGGACCGCATCGGAGCCCGACTGGACCGGCAGGTGGAGGTGCTCACAGACCGACGGGCAGTCGGCGAGCGCCGCGATCAGGCGATCGGAGAGATCCCACGGGTGCGAGGTGACGAAGCGGAGCCGTCCGATGGCGGGCTTCCCGTCGGCTGTCCGCAGGCCGTCGATCGTGCGGATCAGCTCGGCCAGGTCCGGGCGGCCGGCGAGATCCAGCTGACGGCCCGCCCAGCGGACCTCACCGACGTGGTCGAATCGGCCTTCGGGCGCAAGGTCGTGGCCGTACGAATTGACGTTCTGGCCGAGGAGCGTGACCTCCCGGTAGCCGGCGGCCGCGAGGGCCCGTGCCTCGTCGACGATGTCGTCGAACGGCCGGCTGCGCTCCGGGCCACGGCTGAACGGGACGATGCAGTACGTGCAGGTCTTGTCGCAGCCGTAGATGATCGGCAGCCAGGCCGCGATGGCCGAGCCACGGGCAACGGTTCCGGCG